>JAKLDZ010000277.1 GCA_022703255.1 Myxococcota bacterium
GGGGAGGCCGCAAGTCCCTGCAGAAAGCCATGTCGGATGTAGACGAGGGCGCGGTGGGTGCTACGATGGACTCGTGCTGGTCGTGCTTCGAAAGCTGGGACGAGGCTCACGCGCGGTTTCCGGGCGCCTGGTACGAGCTCCCAGAAAAGGCTCGGTCATCGTCATCGAGTTCTCGGACGGACTGCACGAGTATGTGACGACGCCGGTGAAGCGGGTGCTGCGCGTGGTCGGGGCGGACCTGTTCTTCATCGAGACCGCGAACAGCCGCTATCGGCTCGAAATCCGGGGCCGCGAGCAGAGCCTCGAAGGCGCCTCCTCGGGCTAGTTTCTGCCGCGAACGCAGCGTCGGCCGCGTCGAGCTCTCCCCCGCCCCGCGGGCAGATCGAGCGCCCCACGAAAACGGTCCTTGATCTGCGGCCCGTTCCGCGCAAATAGTACCCGCCCCGCGCGAGCGGATGTGGATGCGAGCCGTGCCCTCCACGGCGCGTGCATGAGCGGCCGGCCAATCCGGCAACGCCCGAATGGGCACGTAGGAGAAGTTCGATGGGCTACAGAGATCGTCGTCGGTCGTTGAAAATGCGCCAGCGCAAGTCGCACGCCAAGAAGATCGCTCGCGACAAGCGCAAGCTGCTCGCCGGCAAGGTGCAGGGCGCTGTCGCGAAGAAGGCCCCTGCGCGCAAGGCCGCGGCCGCGCCGGCCCCCGAAGCCGCCACCGAGCCCAAAGAGGTCTGAAACCCCGGGTATCGTCGCCGCGGCTCTCTCCGCGGCTCTCGCTCACCGGATGGTGATGGAACGGAAGTGCGCGTCGCCGCGACTCTCCGGTCGCAGCACCTCGACCTGCTCTCCCAGCAGCCCGAAGTCCCCGCCCACTCGCTCCTCTTCGATCAGCTTCCAACCCTTCGTGCCGTAGCGCCACGTCTGCATCAACTGCGTCATGCGCAGATCCTGCTCGTCGTGCCGTTGCCACCCCACCGCCACCAACACCGTCGCGTCCTCGCCCCGGGGTTGGATCCCCTGGAACTCGACGTCGATGAGGCGCAGCTCGCGCCCCCACCCCCGGTGCTTCTGCGTGAAGTCGGACATCGACCGCGGCGCCACCAGCTCCGTGGCGATGTCCATGCGGCCGAAGCGCATCGCGACATTGAGGTTGTGCGCCGAGTCCTGCAGACGCGACAACTTGCTCTGGTTGCCCAGACATGCCGAGGCCATCAGAGCGAGCAGGGCGATCATGGACACACGAAGGGCACGCATTCCTCGTGCCCTAGCGTGCGGCGCGACGCGGGCCAAGTTCTCGGCCATGCCGGCGAACCACCGGGGCGGCTGCAGACGCCTCTGCGCCGGGCGGCAGCGTCCGCTGATCACGCCTCGCGCCGAGTGAGCTAGGGTGGAGCAACCATGCCGTGGCGTGTGGGCATCGATGAGAACGGACTCGGCCCCCAGTTGGGGCCGCTGGTCGTCACGGCGGTGATGGCCGAGGTCGGCGAGGCGGCGGAGCGCAAGCTCGCCGCGGGGGGAAAGGCCTTCCTGCACGAGCGTCTCGACGACTCCAAGGCGCTGGTGGACTGCCACGACGTCGCGCTGGGAGAAGCCTGGGCGCGTGCGATCTGCGCGCGCGCGGGCGCGGAGCCGCGAGAGCCGCGAGCGCTGCTGGAGGCGCTCTCGCTTCGGAGCATCGAGCACCTGCAGGCCCGTTGTCCGCCCGAGGCACGGCGCCAGTGCTGGGGCGACGAGGGAGAGGCGCTCGTCGCGACCGACGCGCAGGTGCAGCAGGCCGTCCGGGATCTGCGTACCCTGGGGCGGCGGGGCATCGACGTGGTGTGGGTGCGCAGCCAGGTGGTGTGCGTGCGCGAGCTGAACCTCGCGCGCAGGGCCGGGATCGGGCGCTTCCACAGCGATCTCCACGCCATGGAGGAGCTCGTCCTCGCGGCGCGCGAGCACGCCGGACACGACGCCTGGTTCGTGTGCGGCAAGGTCGGCGGCCTGCGCTCCTACGTCCCGGCCTTCGCTCGTCTCGGAGATCGCCTCCACTCGATCCTCGAAGAGCAGCAGGCCCGGAGCGTCTACCGCTTTCCGGGGATCGGGACCGTGAGCTTCGTGCGCGACGCCGACGGCGAAGACCCCCTGGTGGCCCTCGCTTCGCTCGTGGGCAAGTACGTGCGCGAGCTGACCATGAAGCGCATCGTGCGGCACTATCGCCGCGTGGAGCCGTCGCTCGACGACGCAAGCGGCTACAACGACCCGGTCACCGGAAGATTCGTTCGTGCAACGAAACAGATCCGCGACCGCGAAGCGATCCCCGACGAGTGCTTCCGCAGGGAGCAATCCAAGGACGGAGGCTAGGCGTTGGCGGCGCGGGATCGAGCCACGACGCGGATCCTGGAGGGACGGCTCTCCGTCGAGCTGGCGCGCTTCGGCGTGCCCCTCGCCCTGGGCATGGGCCTGCAGACCACGTTCAACCTGGTCGATGCCTACCTCATCTCCCGGCTCGACCCCTCCGTCGCCGGGCCGTCGCTGGGCGCCATCGGGATCTGCGATCAGATCGCCGCCCTCGGCACGATCATCAGCTACGGCGTCTCGATCGCGACCGCATCGTTGGTCGGACAGCGCCACGGCGCGGGGGATCGGCAGGGCGTCCGCGAGCTCGCCTGGCAGTCGATGCTCCTGGTGCTCGCACTGAGCGTCGTCTTCGGCGTGCTGGGCGTCGTGTTCGCCGGGCCGATCATGCATGACCTGGTCGGCGCCAAAGGCGAGGTGGCAACGCTCGGCACCCGCTACTTGCGCGCGATCGTCGGAGGCAGCTTCTCGATCTTCTTCCTCCTGCAGGTCACGGCGATCCAGCGATCGCTCGGCTCGAGCAAGACACCGGTGGCGATGCTGGTGAGCTCGAACGTGACGAACCTGGTACTGGCCGTGCTCATGGTGTACGGGCCCGGAGACGCGCCCCCGATCTTCTCCTGGGGACCTCCGATCGCCAGGCTCCTGCACATCCCGCGCATGGAGCTCATCGGCGCCGCCTGGGCCACCGTCATCGCACGCACCGTCGTGCTCCTGCCCCTGCTCTTCATCGTGGAGAAGCGCTTCCGCATCGTGCGGGACCTGCGTCGCTTCGCGCCGGATCCCGCGCAGCTCCGCGCGATCGCGGCGCTCGCGTGGCCCGCCAGCACCCAGCTCGTCGTGCGGATCATGGCGATGCTGTTGACCCACTCCCTCGTGGCGCGCACCTTCACCACGCCGTTCGATCAACGCGCCACCACCGCCCTGGGCGTGGTGTTCCGCCTCGAGACGCTGGCGCTGTTCGTGGGAATGGGGTGGGGGAGCGCCGCGCAGACGTTCACGTCGCAGAACCTCGGGGCCGGGCAGCCTCGACGCGCGCTGCGCAGCGGGTGGATCGCCGCTGTCTACAACGGTGTCGCCATGGTGCTCCTGTCCGTGGCGATGATCGTGTGGGGAGGGCCGATCGTGGCGTTCTTCGACGACGATCCGACGGTGGTCGCCTTCGCGGTGCACTACCTGCGGATGGTTTCCCCTGCCTACCTCGCTCTCGGCGCAGGGATCGTGCTGGGCTCGTCGATCCAAGGCGCAGGACAGACCCGCCTCACCTTGATCGTCGATCTGCTCGTCGTGGCGCTCTTCCAGCTCCCGGCGAGCATCGCGGCCGTCTCCCTCGGCTCCCCCACGCCAGGCAGGCTCTGGAGCGTCGTCGCCGCCTCGAGCGTGATGCTCGCGATCGCCTACGTCGTCGCCTTCCGCCGCGGAAGGTTCGTCCCCCACCCGCGCTGAGCCTCAGAGCAAGGCCAGGCACGTGCACATCAAGCCGCCAAGCATCACGAGCAGCACGAGCCCGGCGAGCACGATGACCGGGATCCACACCGTCAGGCCCGCGCCGGGGCGCGGGGCGAGCGGCGGGGCAGGGGCCGCGAGCCACGGCTCGTTGGGATAGCTGACTTGCAGGGGCGCAGGAGCCGACATCTGCGCGAGCTGCGGCGCACTCGCGGGCGCAGCGCCCCATGGTTGCTGCGCTTGTGGAACCATCGGAGCGCTGGCGACGGCGTCGTACGATGGCATCGTGGCGCGCGGAGGCAGGTACCCCCCGGATGGAGAGGTCGGGGGAGTCAAAGGCCTGGGCGTGCCGGGGGGCGGTGGCGCGAAGGGAGCGGGAGCGGCGGTCGAGGGCGCGAACGGCCCCGTTGCCGCAGGGGCCCAAGGCGCGGCCTGCGAAGGCGCGAGGGGTGGCGTCACTCCCGGCACGAAGGAAGCTGGAAGCGCGATGAGCGATGCGGGGGTGGCGCTCTCACGCGCCGCACCCACCAGCTCCTGCCAGAAGACCGCGAGATCGGGTTGTCGCTCCGTCGGAGGAACGGACAGGGCGCGACGGAACACCGCTTCGACCGAGTCCGGGATGTTGGCGCCGCGCCGGCGCGGCGTCGGACGCGACAGCGACTGGGTGCAGGCGATCATCAGCTTGAGCGCGTCTTCCTCATCGCACCACGGCCGATCGGTGAGCATTTCGGCGACGACGAGGGCGAAGGAGTAGACGTCGCTCCAGGGGCCGGTGGAGCCGAAGGTCGGGTTGAACTGCTCGGGCGAGGCGTACTCGGGCGTGAACGACTGGAAGCCCATGGCCGTGGCGTTGGCGTGCTGTGCGTTGGCGCCTTCGGCCATGACCTTGGCGATACCGAAGTCGAGGACCTTGAGGGTAGGCGGCGCGCCGGGCTTTCGCGCCGGCAGCACGTGGAGGTTGGCGGGCTTGATGTCGCGGTGGGCCACGCGCAGCTCGTGGGCGTGGGCCAGGGCCCGGGCCGGCACCTCGAGCAGCGAAAGGACCTCGTTCAAGGGGCGTCCTTGCAGACGCGCGGCGCGGCGTTGTTCGAGATCGCTGGCCAGAGAGGTGCCTTCGAGCCACTCGAGCACGACGAACGGGGTCCAGATCCCGTTGGGCGAGACGGTGTCGCCGAGGGCGATGGAGCGGACGATGCCGAGGGATTCCTGCGAGAGCTGGTAGAGCAGCTTGCCCTCTTCGCGGAACTTCCGGAGGAAGGCTTCCCGCGTGTCGCTGCTCATCTGGGGCGGGAGCTTGAGGCACTTGACCGCGACGGGCTGTTCGAAGGCGAGGTGGAAGCCGCGGTAGACGACGCCGAAACCGCCCTCACCGACGAGGTGGTCGAGTCGGTAGACGCCGTCGAGGGTCTGACCGACGAGCTGGAAGGGGTCGATGGCGCCGGTCATTCCCTCTCGGCTTCGGACTGGGCTTCGTGCAGCGATTCCTCGACGAGGGCGCGCAGCTCCAGATCGCGGGCGTCCTGCTTGCGGGGCTTGTCCTTGCGAGACGCGGCCACGGAGGCGGCGACCTGCGCGATCGCTTCCTCGTCGCTCAGGTCGGGCACCTTGCTCTTCTTGGCGCCCAACCCGAGGATGCGCGCGAGCCAGGAGCGAGCGGGCTCGACGGAGACGAGCTCGTCGGCGGCGACGGCGCCCGGGTCGCGTTCGAGGCGACGCATCAGCTTGGAGTTGGATTCGGCCCAGGAGCGGGCCTCGGCGTAGGCGGAGCGTTGGGTGGTCTCGAGGTTGGCGGATGCTCGCCAGGCCGGGATCTGGTTGAGCATGGTGAACAGGGCGAGTCCGACGGCGATGTCGCCGACCTCGAGGGCCGTGGCCTTGTCGATGCTCACGCCCTTGCACGCCTTCGCATACAGGTAGGAAGCGTTGGCGATCAGCACGCCGAAGCCGAGCAGCGTGGCCGCGACTTCGCAGGTCCCCATCCACTCCGCCTCCGGCCACGATTCGAACCCGCCGGTCTCCACCACGAAGACGTGTGCGAGGCTGGTCGCGAGCGCGGCGGTCAACGTCGTCGCGCTCTTGGCGTCGCTCAGACGCACGTCGACGCGCCAGGCGCCGTCGGCGAGTCGCTTGACCTCGGCCAGAGAAGGCTCTCCGTGCTTGTGGCCGGTGCCGCACCCGCCACTGCCGCACCCGCCTCCGCTGCCGCAGCTGCAGCCTCCTTCCTTGCCGTCGCCGCAGCCGCCGTCCTTGCACCCGCCCTTGCCGCACTTGCACTCATGGCCACCGCTGTCGCGATCGTCCACGAAGCGCAGCTCGCACTCCAGGTCGGTGAGGCCCGAGTGTTCCTGCAGACGCCAGAACAGCAGGTTGATGCTGCCGGGGTCGCCGTCGAAGCTGTCGGGGAAGAACTCACCCGTGGGTTGCACGAGCTTGCGTGCGGACGCGGGGCGGCTGTCGCGCGCGAGCAGGCTCGCGTAGCGACGCACGACCCATCGAATTGCCTGATCGTTGGGCAGGTCCATCGGGTCGATTGTGGCATCGAGCGGGGCTGGCGCAAAGCGCGGCAAGCTTGGAGCTGTCCGGACACAGTGTGGAGGCCCGATTTCGTTCGAGCCGCGTGAACGTTCGGCCGAACCGTGCGCGCGCTTTCGCCCCGCGTTGCGTCGTTGTTTCGGCCGCGCGAGGCAACGTACCATGGCCACCGAGGCGCCCTCGAGCCGGCGCCAGGAGGACCGCATGAAGAAGCTCGGCCTCGTCGCCGTCGCGCTGTCGATCGTGTTCGCTGCACCCGCCCGCGCCGCGGACTTCTACGTGGATCCGCAGAACGGGAGCATGGCCAACGACGGCAGTGCAGCCAAGCCGTGGCGCACGCTGCAAGAGGTGATCGACGCCAAGCTGATCGAGAGTCAGGGGTGGGAGTCGCTGCCGCCCGACGGCTCGACGAAGCTGGTGGCGAAGAACGCGGGAGCGCCGGTCAAGAAGGGCGACACGATCTGGCTTCGGAGCGGTCTGCACGGCTCGCTGTCGATCGTGGGGTACTACAACCCGGACTGGATCACGATCGCAGCGGAAGCCGGGCACACGCCCAAGTTTTCCTCCGTTCTGCTGCGCGCCGGCGCGAAGTGGCGACTGCGCGGCTTCGTCGTGAGCGCGGAGCTCGCCGAACCCTACGAGACCAGGACCCTGATCGACATCGAGGCCCACAACTGGCACGGCCCGATCTCGGACATCGAGATCGAGGGGTGCGAGCTGAGCTCCAAGGCCGACGTCTCGTCGTGGACCATGCAGAACTGGGACGAGCTTGCGTGCACCGGGATCCAAGCGGACGGCGAGCGGATCACGATCCGGAACAACCGGCTCAAGAACGTCGACTTCGGGATCTCGGTCGGAGCCCGGGACTCGCTGGTGCAGGGCAACGTGGTGGACTCGTTCGCAGGCGACGGCCTGCGCGGGCTCGGGGACAACACCGTGTTCGAGGGGAACACGGTGAAGAACTGCTACGACGTCAACGCCAACCACGATGACGGGTTTCAGTCGTGGTCATCGGGAGAGGGCGGTGTGGGGACGGGCGAGGTGAAGGGGATCGTTCTTCGCGGCAACGTGTTCATCAACTACGAGGATCCGAACCAGCCGTTCCGGGGCACGCTGCAGGGGATCGGCTGCTTCGACGGCATGTACGTGGACTGGGTGGTCGAGAACAACGTGGTCATCACGGACCACTGGCATGGGATCACGTTCCTCGGCGCGAAGAACGTGCGCGTCGTGAACAACACGGTGATCGACTCGAACACCGAGGACCCTGGTCCTCCGTGGATTCGGATCTCGGAGCACAAGAACGGGACGGCGCCGGAGGGGTGCCTGGTTCGCAACAACCTGACGACCGCGCTGAACCTCGCGGACACCGGGGTGACGCAGGATCACAACCTCGTGATCCAGGATCCGGGCACGCTGTTCGTGAATCCGGCGGGCTTCGATCTGCACCTGCTCCCGGGCGCGGCAGACGCCATCGACAAGGGTTCGTCGGAGCAGTCGCCGGCGACGGATCTCGAAGGCGTTCCGAGGCCGCAGGGGGCTGGCGTGGACTTGGGGGCCTACGAGTGGCACGACGGAACGGTGGGGGTGGATGGCGGAGCTGCCGGCAGCTCCGGGGCAGCCGGTGTCGATGCCGGTGCTGCGGGGAA
>JAKLDZ010000278.1 GCA_022703255.1 Myxococcota bacterium
GGCGCGATGATGTCGTATGCGAAGGAGGGCGCGAGCAACCCCGACTCGCGCCTGTTCGTGATCAACAACACGTTCGTCAACGACCGCAAGTCCGGCACGTTCATCAACGTGCAGGATGGGCTGTCACCGATCCTGCTTCGCAACAACATCTTCACGGGCGGCGGAACGGTCACGAGCCAGGCCTCGGCCGACAAGGCCGGGAACTTCGAGACCGGAGATCCGATGTTCGTCAACGCGTCGGCGTTCGACTACCACCTGACCGCGGGCTCGCCGTGCGAGAACGCGGGCGTGGATCCGGGCACGACCCCGGAGCTCGCGCTGACACCCGACCTGCAGTACGTGCACCCGGCGAAGACCGAAGCGCGCGCGGCGGTGGGGGTGATCGACATCGGGGCCTTCGAGCTGGGAGGAGGCTCGGCCGGCGCAGGAGGCAGCGGTACGGGTGGCGCGAGCGGTGCGGCCGGAGCAGCCGGCGCGGCTGGAGCCGCCGGTGGCGGCGCGGGAGCAGGAACCGGCGGGAGCGCAGGCGCTGGCGTCGACGGCGGTGCCGGAGCTGGCGTCGACGGCGGTGCCGGAGCGGGTATCGACGGCGGTGCCGGAGCGGGCACGGGTGGCAGTGCGGCCGGGGCTGCGGGGAGCGCGGATGCTGGAACGGGCGCGGGAGAGACGGACGAGTCGTCGGACGACGGCGGCTGCAGCATGACGCACAAGCCGGGGCAGGCGTGGGGCGCGCTCGGGCTCGGCGCGCTGGCGATGATGCTGCTGGCGCGCAGGCGGCGCGGGTAGCGCTTTCGCTCGGAGAACCATGCCTGAAGCCGTCGGCCGGGAGTGCCGAAGCCCCAACGCGCTTGCGTGACACAACGGCACGCAGGGCGTGATTCGCGTCGACTAGCGCCCCGCGGCGGCGATCACGTCGTCCGCGCTCGCGTCGGCTGGAGCGGACCAGAGCAGCTTGCCCTGCGCGTCGATGACGAGCGTGGCAGGGAGCTTGTCGACGCCGAGCTGGCTGCGGCTCGCATCGGCGCGATCGACGAGGAAGGGCCAGTCCACGCCCCAGCTCGAGAGGGTCGCCTTGGCCTGCTCGGTGGACTCGTTCTCGGCGAGCACGGCGACCAGGATCAAGCGAGCGCCGCGAGCCTGGAGCTCGGCGTTCTTCGCCACGAGATCGGGCAGCTTCTTGCGGCACGGCTCGCAGGTCGGACCCCAGAAGTCGAGCACGGTGGTCTTGCCGTCCTGCGACGGGATGCTGACGAGCGCGCCGCCGTCGCTCGGGAGTGCGAGGGTGACGCTCTGTCCGAGCATGGGGTGCTGGGCCGACGGCGCAGGGGCGTGGCCGCAGGCGGGCAGCAGGAGCAGGGCGGAGAGGGCGAGGAGCTTGCGCATGCGAGGGCACTCTATCGCAACGCGACGGGTGTCGGGTGATCTTCCGGGTCATGCGGATCGCGGGAATCGCAGGGATTGCCGTGCTGATCGCGACTGGCTGTGGACCGTCGAAGCCGGAGGTGAAGGGGCCGGGTCTTGCTGCCACGAGCAACGAATCGTCGGATGGGATGGTTCGGATCCCGGCGGGGGTGTTCATCATGGGGTCGAACGACGGGGACGCGGACGAGAAGCCTGTGCACCAGGTGCGCGTGAGCGCGTTCGAGATGGACGTGACCGAGGTGACGGTGGGAGCGTACCGGGCGTGCGTGAACGCGGGGAAGTGCGCGTCGTCGAGCACGGCGGACTGGAAGGAGGCCACGGACCAGCAGAAGGCGAACGCGAGCAGGCACTGCAATTGGCTGATCGCCGGGCGGGAGAACCACCCGATGAACTGTGTGGACTGGAACCATGCGACGGCGTACTGCGCGTATGCGGGCAAGAGGCTACCGACGGAGGAGGAGTGGGAGTACGCGGCGCGGAGGGCGGACGGGAGGATGTATCCGTGGGGGAACGGGGATCCATCGGGGCAGTTGTGTTGGAAACGGTCTGACGGGACATGCGCCGTCGGCAGCTATCCGTCGGGGGATAGTCCCTTTGGGCTGCACGACATGGCTGGGAACGTGTGGGAGTGGACGGCGAGCGGATACTCATCCGACTACCGCCAGAGCCGAGCCAACGAAGCGCGCGTCGACCGGGGAGGCAACTACCTCAGCGACGCCCCTGCCGACGTTCGCAGCACGCTTCGCTTCAGTGACTCACCGTCGCTCCGGAGCCCCCTTCTCGGCTTCCGCTGCGCCCGGCAGCGTGACCAACGTCCGATGAGTCGGACGCGTGTCACGCGTCGCGGTCATCGCGCGCTCAGACGCGCCGAACCGTGACCCGCGGAGCGAGCGCCCGGATGTTTTCCGGGTCGCTGGTCAGGACTGTCTGGTGGAGGCGCGTGGCACAGAGCGCAACGTGCCCGTCGGCGATGTCGGCTCCGCTCGATGCCGCGAGCAGGAGGCCGACCATCCTGGCATCGGCGTCGTTGAGGGATACAACGTCGACATTCGGCAATCGCAGGAAGGCTGCGATACGCGCCTGTCTGGCCGGCCTCCGCCACGCTTGCGCGTCACACCCCGCGGGCACCGTGATCTTGTCGTTGCCTGAGCGCGCCTCGGCGACGAGCACCAGCATCGCCCGGTCCCCGCGCTCGAGAGCGAGGAGCGCACCGGTATCGAAGACGACGCCGCTCATGCCGCCTTCCGGCGTAGGGTCTTTCGCGCACGCATGCTCTCCGTCCGCGTCGGGGGACCGCCGGTCTCGGCAAGGGCCTGCTCGTTCAAGCCGTCGAAGTCAGCTTCCGCGGCGAGTTGGGCAGCGACCGCGTGCTCGACATACGCGGACACGCTTCGGGCGCGGCCGCGGAGCACGACCGCTTTGATCTTCTCGACCAGGGCGGGAGACATCGACACGGCGAGCTTCACCTTGCGCGAGTTCA
Source organism: Myxococcota bacterium (assembly GCA_022703255.1). Taxonomy (GTDB): domain Bacteria; phylum Myxococcota_A; class Polyangia; order Polyangiales; family Polyangiaceae; genus JACRCQ01. Next base: position 2,903 of record JAKLDZ010000278.1, read on the forward strand.
TACCGATCCTACTACCGACACGGTGTCGGAACCGCGAGGGCCATGCTGTCGCATTGCGTTCGCGCCCCCGTCGCCTCCCTCTCGGCCCAGGGCCGGAAGCAGCGGGATCAGAGAGCGCGTTCGGAGCGCAGCCAGGCCACGTAGGACCGCAGCGCCTGGTCGAGTCTGGCCAGCGCCTGCTGCTCGCTCTTGTTGGCCGAGTAGCCCCACGAGAACCGGTTGTCCTGGTAGCTGATAGCCACGACACGAACACGTAGCCGATCCTCTTCGCTGCATCGTAGCCGTCGAGCTCGCAGCGCACGCCGGGGCGCTGGAACGCAACATTGCGCGTCATCCGGATGCCAGCCGCCGAGAAGACGCGCTCGACGGCTGCGCGCGGGCAGCGATCATGCGCCGGCCAGAGCGCAACGGACAGACCGTTCTCACACCACGACTGATGGCGGCGAAGGACTCGTGCAGGGGATGTCGGGGGCCGGGCGGGGCGAGTGGAGCAGGCTGCGCTTCTCACTGAGTCGTGCATACGCCGGAAGTGCATGTGCCAGCGAAGCAGCCTCCCACACTCTCGCCGCAGGTGAATCCGCAGTATCCACTTCGGCAGGAGGTCCTGGATCCGAAGGCGGTCTCGCAGTCGGATGTTGAGTCGCACGAAGCAGTGCACAGCCCCGAAAACTGTCCACCCACGGCGCAAATGGCCCCTGCTACGCAATCGCCGTTACCGGTGCAGGTCTCCCCGATGCTCTGATCGTGCGCGTCGCCAGTGTCGGATTCGGCGCAGCTGAGGGCAGCCGCTGAGACAGCCACGACGACTGAGAGACGAATCCGAACTAGGTTGGACGCATTGACCAGTCGGCGCCAACTCGTAGTCACCGATGCTCTGGTCCATGCAGCTTGCTTCCCCATGCGAAACCTCCAGAGGCTTCCTGCGTGACCGAGGCTTTCTCGGCGCGGAGCGCTCGCACCATGCATACAGGTTGAGCCAATCGTAGTCCAGAGATGACAGGCACTCTGCTCCGCAGGTCGATGCTTCGCGCCGTGCATCGCGGAGCCTTCGCGCTGCTGCCGGACCCAGCGCGCCCTGACCTGCCCGGCGCGCCACGCTGTCGCATGGCCGTCGCGCCCCGGTCGCGCCCAACGTCCGGTGAATCGGACGCATGCCGTCGGCGGAATGTTCGGGCGCTCGCGCGCAAACGTCGTGTGTCCGTCGGCGGCATGTTCTCGGTCTGACGCCGGTGGTGGCTCGTGAGGGATGAGGGAGGCTCGCGCCGGACGGGAGGACATCAGAGGCGCAGGTCCGGCGCGGGCCCGCTGCTCTCGGGGCTCAGCGCAGGCCGTTCCTGCGTGTGAAGGCGGGGACGTCCCAATCGCTGTCGGAGGTGGGCAGGAAGTTGCTGGCGACCTGCTGTGCAGCCTGCTGCCGGGCCTGCGGAGCGGGAGGCGGAGGCGCCTGGACGCTCATGGGCTGGCGAGCGGGGACCGAGGACCTGCGCTGGGCGAGGAGGGGTTCCTCGTACTGCGACGCGGCCATCTGGCGTTGCTGCATCGGCTGGTGCTGCGGGGGCGCGGAGCGGGGGGTCGAGGACGCGATCTGAGCGGGCACGGACACGAGGGTGCCGCGCTGCGTGTGGGCGTCGAGCTGCATGTCGGCTTCGAGGCGATCAAAGCCGGTTGCGATCACGGTGACCTTGACCATGTCGCCCATGCTCTCGTCGATGGATGCGCCCCAGATGATGTTGGCGTCTTCGTGGGCCTGCTCGTAGATGAGGGAGGCAGCCTCCTCCATCTCCTTCATCTTGAGGTCGGTTCCGCCGACGATGTTGACGAGGACGCCCATGGCGCCTTCGACGCTGATGTTGTCGAGGAGGGGGGAGGTGACGGCCATCTCGGCGGCGAGGCGAGCGCGGCCCTGGCCCTTGGCGCAGCCGGTGCCCATGATGGCGCGACCCATGTTCGCCATGATGGTCTTGACGTCGGCGAAGTCGACGTTGACGACGCCGCTCTGCTGGATGAGGTCGCTGATGCCCTTGACGGCCTGGTAGAGGACCTCGTCGGCCTTGCGGAAGGCTTCGACGAAGGTGAGGTCTTCGGCGCCGTCGCCGAGGGTCAGGAGCTTCTGGTTGGGGATGGTGATGAGGGTGTCGACCTGCTCAGTCAGCATCTGCAGGCCCATTTCGGCCCGGCGAGCGCGCTGCTTGCCTTCGAAGGCGAAGGGTTTGGTGACGACGCCGACGGTGAGGGCGCCTTCCTCGCGAGCGATCTGGGCGATGACGGGGGCTGCGCCGGTGCCGGTGCCGCCGCCCATGCCGGCGGTGATGAACACCATGTCGGCGCCCGAGATGAGCTCCTTGATGCGGGTGACGTCCTCGAGCGCGGCCTTGCGTCCGCGTTCGGGGTCGGCGCCGGCGCCGAGGCCGCGGGTCACGGCCTGGCCGATGGCGAGCTTCGAAGCCGCAGCGCTCGCGTTGAGCGCCTGCGCGTCGGTGTTCGCCACGATGAACTCGACCCCTTCGAGGCCGTAGTTGATCATGGTGTTGACGGCATTGCCGCCGGAGCCGCCGACGCCAACGACCTTCAGAGTCGCCTGGTATTCGTTGTTGGATTCGGGGGCGAATTCGATCGAGAAGCTCATCTGGTCCTCCCGGGGACGGCGTTGGCCGCCACGACTACGTTCCTGCTGCCAACCGGTTTCGGGGCGCCTCTTCCCTTCGACCGGCGTGTTTCACTTCACTGCGAGGGGGGAGTCGGAGTTCCGCGTTCCCCCCGGACAGCCTTCTAGAAGGCCGCCTTGAACCAATCCCAGATCTTCCGGCCCGACTTGTCGGTGCGGATTTCGAGCTCGGGCGCCAGGTCGCGCGCGCGCACGGTCACCACGTTGGAGCGCTCGCGTGCTTGCGAGAGCATGGTGGCTCCGTGACGGACGAGGCCGACGCCGGTAGCGTACTGCGGGCCCTGGACGAGCTGGGTGATCCCGCGGACACCGACGGGGAGGCCCAGACGCACGGGCATGCCGAGGATTTCCTCGGCGAACTCGGTCATACCTTCCATCAGGGCCGCGCCGCCGGTCAGGACCGCGCCCGCCGAGAGCTGCTCGATCAGGCCGGTCTCCTCCATGCGGCGTCGCGCGAAGGCGAAGAGCTCTTCGATGCGCGGCTCGATAATGTCCGACAGCATGCGTCGCGCTGCCTTGCGCGGCAGGTGCCCACCCACCCCAGGCACTTCCACTTCCTCGTCGTCGGCGACCATCCGCCCCAGCGCGCAGCCCGAGTTGCGCTTCAGCCGCTCGGCTTCCGCCATCGGCGTGCGCAGCCCCATGGAGATGTCGCTGGTGACGTTGTTGCCGCCCGCGGGGATGACGCTCGTGTGGGCGACGCCGCCGTCGACGTACAGGAGCAGATCGGTGGTGCCTCCGCCGATGTCGATGACGGCGACCCCGATCTCCTTCTCGTCCTCGCTGAGCACGGCCTCGGCGCTGGCGAGCGGGGAGAGGACGACGTCGGCCACGGTGAGTCCGCAGCGTTCGGCGCAGCGCACGACGTTCTGGACGCAGGTGGTGGCGGCGGTGGTGAGGTTGACCTTGGAGCCGAGGCGCACGCCGCTCATGCCGATCGGGTCGCGGATGCCGTCCTGGTTGTCGACCAGGAACTCGCGGGGCAACACGTGGAGGATCTGGCGATCGGCGTCCATGGCGACGGCTCTGGCGCCTTCGAGGACGCGCTCGACGTCATCGGCAGTGACCTCGCCGCCGGCGACGGCGACGACGCCATCGGAGAGTTGGGAGCGGACGTGGCTGCCGCCGACGCTGGCGTAGACGGTACGGATTTCGACGCCGGCCATGGACTGGGCGGCCTGGACGGCTTCGCCGATGGATTTGACGGTCCACTCGATGTTGGCGACGACGCCCTTGCGCAGGCCTTTGCACGGGACGTTGCCGACGCCGAGGATGGTGATGCCATCGGAATCGACCTCGCCGACTACGGCGGCCACCTTGGTGGTGCCGATATCGAGTCCAACGACGATCTCGGAGGTCTCCATGTCTACCTCGTGCAACTCCCAGCGCTGATGGCCTGCTCCGAAGCTGGATCACCAGCAGAACGGGCGGACGCTGCCATGCGCGGATCCAATAGGCCAAGTTTTGTCATGCTCATCGCATCCTCACGACGACGCGTTCGGGGTGGGCTTCGTTGTCGAGGAAGACGACGGAGGGGGAAGCGTGGCGACGGTCGACCTCCTCGAGGACGCGGGCGGCGCGCAGGATCTTCTGGCGATAGGGCGCGGCGCCGAGCTCGATTGTCACGCCGTCCTTCCCCACGATGAGGCGCGCGGTGCCGTCCTTCGCAAGGGCGACTTCGCCGATGGGAAGCCGCTTCGAGGGGCCGCGCTGCTCGTAGTCGGCGAGCAGCTCCAGGGCGGTGCGGATCCGCTTGATGGCGCGAGCGCGGTCCTGCGCCAGCTCCTCGGGGCTCAGACCGGTGATCACCGCGAGGTTGGAGGGATCGCCGGGCTCGATGCGCTTGAAGGGCTCGCCCTCGAGGGTGCACAGGTACAGCTCGGAGCCGATGGCGACGGCGGCGGCGGCCTCGCGCTCGACGATCTCGACGAGGATGGTGGAAGGGAGCTTGCGCTTGACGGAAGCGCGTTCGATCCACGGGTCTTGCAGGAGGCGGAGGCGGGTGCGCTCGGGGTCGGCGGAGAAGATGTTGGCCCCCATCTTGAGGCCGGCCGTATCCGCGACCTGCTCGGCGCTGCGTCGCTGTGTGCCCTCGACGCGGACGTTGCGGATGGAGAAGCGAGGGCTGGTCAGGACATGGTGACGGATGCCCCAGGCGACACCGATGGACGCGGCGACGACGACGAGCAGTCCGACGACGGGCTGCATGCGTCGCATGAAGTCGCGGAAGCGGCCGGGGCTCGGGCTCTTCTTGCCGACGCGTTTGGATGCGGCCGGTCTTCGAACGGAGGGCTCCGGACGATCGGGCTCGGGAACCACGAAGTCCTCGGGCG
>JAKLDZ010000279.1 GCA_022703255.1 Myxococcota bacterium
TCGGGAAGTCTGTCAACTACCACCGGCGCGGATGCCTCCCTTCACGCCCTCCTGACCGCTCAGCGATGACGGGGCCCCTGCATTCGCTCGATGAAACCGATCCTCCGGAGCCATGGCCCGTACGCCGCATCCACTTCCTTCAGCAGCGCATCCCCCTTGCCCTCGAACGGTATCTCCCGATCCTCCCCATCCGTGATCCTTGTCGGATACAACGACTTCCCGTGATAGGGGTCGTCCTCGTCGAGCTCGAAAAACAGCTTCCGATCCCCGAAGTGGATCACGAACCGATGCGGCGCGTCGGCAGACCGCACGTTCGAGATCACCTGGAACGGCTCCCCCGCCCCATCGTCGAACACCGAGGGCGCATCGAACACCCCCGCCGGAGGCACATACCCAAGCTCCGCCAGCACCGTCGGGAAGATCTGCATCTGGCTGATCGACCGACGCACGCGCTCGGGGCCGCGGCTCGGCAGACGCATGAGGAACACCGGCGTGATCTGCGGCTCGAAGAGGTTCGACGCGTGGGTGAGCCGCCCGTGCTCCATGAACTCTTCGCCGTGATCGCCAATCAGCACGATCGTCGACGACTCGTACAGACCGCGGCGGCGCAGCTCCTCGATGAACCTGCCCACCTGCGCATCGACGTAGTGGATCGCGTTGCGGTAGCGGTTCTTGACCTGCTCGAGCTCGTCGGCGGCGTAGCGCACGCGCGTGTAGTCGAAGGACTGCGTGACCGGCGTGAACTTCGGAGGCTGGTCCTTCGGCCACTCGTAGTCGTGGTGCGCGCTCTCCAGGAAAATCGACACGAACGCTCGCTCGGGGATGCGATCCAGGTAGCCGATCGCCGCGTCGATCGTGTGCCGATCCGCTTCCACCTGCGGCAGGTGCGAGAAGCTCTCGCGGGTGTCCACGAGCTTGAAACCGTCGCCGTATACCGTGCGATCGTAGCCCCAGTAGTTGAAGTCGGCGGAGCTGAACACCGCGAGCCGATACCCGAGGTTCTGCAGGATGCGCAGGCTCGTGGCCCCCTCGAACGACGGCCTCCCCAGATACCTCTTCCAGTAGAACGGGTGGTGTCCGTGGAAGACCGCGTACCATCCGTGCATCGTCGCGTTCGAGTTCGACCACGCATGCTCGAAGCGCAGGTTCTCGTCGCCGAAACGCGTCATGTGCGGCGCCGTCTCCGGAGTCACGAACCCCGACCGCACACTCTCGAGCATGAACAGGAACACGTGCCGCCCCGCCGCCGGCCTCGGCACCGACGCGGCCTCTGCGATGACCCGCTCCTCTCCCGCGTCGGGACGCTCCATCCGCAGGCGCACGTCGTACACGATGCTCGACGGATGCGGCTTGATCGCCGGGATGTGCAGCGGGAAGGTCTGCTGGCTCGAGAGCCAGAAACGCTGATCCTTCGTCCGCAGGCTCACGTACTGCTCACCGACCAGCAGCACCGCGCTGCCCAGCAGCATCGTCGTCATCGCCGACACGCTCAACGCAGGCTTCCACGGAAGCCTGCCGGCCAGGCGCCGGGTCAGCATCGACATCCCGCCGCCAAACAGGATCGACACCCACGTGATCGACAGCATCCACGCCAGGTTCGCGCTCGACACCCGACTCGCTGCGACCAGATCCGCCAGGTCCTTCCACCCGCCCGTCCAGAACACCCGCAGCAGGTGCGTCAGGTGCATCCCCATGATGTTGAACAGAATCCAATCCGGAATCTGCGAGACCACCACCAGGAAGAACACGCCCGCGAACAACGCCCTCCACCACCGCCCGCGTCCGAGCAGCCCGTCGGTGAGCAGCAGCGCCCCCGCTCCGAACAGCAGCCCGTGCGTCAGCACCGACCCGCTCAGCAGCGCCAGCTCCACCGCGTTGGCCTCCGGCACGCTCCGGTAGAACAACGCCGAGCCCCCTACGTACGTCCCGAGAAGGAATCCCAACAGCAACAGGTCGATCGGGCGCGGCTCGCGAAGCCACCGCAGCAGGACCGCTGCACGACCGCGGCTCGCCTCCGACGTCCCGGCTCCCGTCCGCTCCGCAGAGGGACTGCTCCCCTGCGCGCGCGCGTCGTCTCCAACGGGGGATTCGCGGGGCAGCTCGGTCGTCACGGCGTATCGACTAGCAAATGCACGAAGGAAAGAGAAGGGCTCGACCCGCGAACCCGCGAACGCTTTGCTCGCCCCCCTACAGCAGCCGCCTCCACTCCTCGTCGTAGTATCGCACCAGCACCTGGTTGTTCAGCCGATTCACCTCGGTCTCGATCCTCGCCATGTCGGGAGCGAACCGGAAGAGTGCACCGACGTTGGAGTCGTCGAGGTAGCGCAGGCCGGGCAACACCCGCTGCGGCACTTCCACCCCGGCGCGTGAGCCGATCACGTAGCCCCACTCCCCGAACGACGGTACGAACGCGTGATACGGGAGCGTCCGCAGACCGGATGCCTCGAGCGTGCGCACCACGCACCAGTACGACTGACGCGCGATCAACGGCGAGGTCGCCTGCACCACGATCGCTCCGTCCATCGCCAGACGCTCGGTCAACAGCCGGTAGAACCGCGTCGTGTACAGCTTGCCCAGCGTGAAGTTGTTCGGATCCGGGAAGTCCACGATCACCACGTCGTACCGCTGATCCCCCTCCGCCAACCACGCCATCGCGTCGTCGTTCACCACCCGCATCCGCGGGTCGCTCATCGACCGCCCGTTCAACTCCACGAACACCGGGTGCCCGGCCGCCAGCTCCGTCATCCCAGGATCGATGTCCACCATCGTCACGGTCTTCACGTCCGCGTACCGCAACACCTCCCGCGCTGCCAGTCCGTCGCCGCCCCCCAGGATCAACACGTGCTCGTGACGCGCCACCGCCGAGAGCACGGGGTGCACCAACGCCTCGTGATACCGGTACTCGTCCGCCGACGAGAACTGCAGGTTGCCGTCGAGGAACAGGTGGAACGCCCCGCGCCCCGAGGTCAGCACGATGCGCTGGAACCGCGTCTGCCGCGCGTACACCACCGGATCCGCGAACAGCAGGCTCTCCGATGCCCGCGTCAATCGCTCGGCGAAACCGAACACCACCGTCAGCACTGTCATGATCGCGATCGCCTTGATGCGCAGCCCTCGGACCGGCCCGAGCATCGACGCGAACAACCAGGTGCCGGCGAGACCGACCAGCGCGTTGAGGAAGCCGAAGACGACCCCCGTGCGCACCAGACCGAGGGTGGGCAACAGCACCAGGGTGAACAGCACCCCCGCGGTCAGCGAGCCGAGGTAGTCGAACGCCAGCGCGCGCGACACAAGGTCGTGGAACTGCACGCGGCGCCGCAGCAGACGGATCAGCAGCGGCACCTCCAGCCCCACGAGCGTGGCCTGCAGCACGACCAGCGCATACAGCGCCGCGATGAACGCCGAAGGGCGCGCGAAGCACGCGAACAGCACCGGCGTCGACAGCCCCCCGATCAGCGCCGCCGCCAGCTCCACCTCGAGGAACCGCTGCGCAATGTCGCGCTCCACGTACCTCGACAACCACCCCCCCAACCCCAACGCGGACAGATACACCCCGATCACGATCGAGAACTGCGTGATGCCGTTGCCCAGCAGGTAGCTCGACAACGTGCCGAACAGGAACTCGTAGACCAGCCCGCACGTCGCTACGACCAGGACCGTCAGGTAGACCAGCGTCGGGAAGGTTCGGCTACTTTCCACCGCTCCAGCCGCCGCCCGTGGTTCCGCCGCCGCGCACCGTGCCGCTGCCGCCGCCTCCGCACATCGACATGCACGAGCCGCACGCGATGAGCACGAACACCAGGATCACAATCAGCCCCACGATCGCGTTCACCGTACCGCTGCCCGAGGCCCCACCCGACGACGCGGTCACCGGCGGAGGCGCCGCGGTCACCCCGAAGGCCGCCGCAATCGCCGACCACGGGATCTGCCTCGCGTACGACCACGACACCTCGTTCTGCATCGCCTCGCGCGAAATCAGGTCCGTCCCGCTCTGGAAGTCCGTCGCGAGCACCGTCTCGCCCACCGTGACCTTCCAGTAGAACTCCCCCAGCACATACTCCACCCGCGCCTGGTTCTGGTTGCGCTGGTGAAACGTGCGCCCCCTCCACGTCACCCGATCCGGGAAGCCCGAGGTGTCGATCTCCGCCAGGTTCGCCGGCTCCACGAACAGCCAGTTGCCCTCGTCACACACCAGCCAGCGAAACCCGATCGGCTGCGAAAACAGCAGATACTCCGTCCAACTGAACAGCTCGTCGTCGAGCGTCGCCGATCGCTCCACGAACCCGATCACCGTGTACTGCCCGTCGTTGAGCACCCCCGACGCACCCAGCGGGATCAACGGCTGCGTTCGCGCGGCCTGCTGCCGCGCCACGATCTGCTGGCTCACCGTCTCGGCGATCGTGCCGCAGTAGATGCACGCAATCCGCTCGACCCGGTTGCCCGCGACCAGCTTGAGCGGCGCTCCGCACCCCGGACAGTTCAACCCCTCCAGCCGAACTTCCTTCTTCACCCGCTCCGCACGCTGCGAGATCGCAAGCTGCGTCTCCGGGAGCTGACGGCCCACGAACACTTCCGGCGGCGTGTTGCCTTCACCCCAATCGAGCGTGGCAAAACCCGCCTGCGGCCCCACCAGATCCGCGTAGTAGCGAGGCTGCCCGGGCCGAGGCGCGAACGGCAACTCCCCTTCCGCCGACGCGATCTTCGCCTGCTTGAGCTCCACCACGCGGAACATGCCCGCCTGACCGAGCTGCACCGGGGCCTCGAGACGCAACTGCTGCATCGACGGCACCGGCGGCGCCGGCTCCATCTTCGAGGTGACGTAGAAATTGCCCTGCGCGTACGCGAGCCACCCCCACCCGCCTCCCTGGAACCCCAGGTACCACTCGTCCCATACCCCGCCCAGATCGTGCTGCAGCTGCACTCGCCCCAGCACCACGAAGCCCCGCCCCGCGATCGTCCCGCCATCCCCCACCGCTACGATCGTCGGCGTGTCTGCCAGATCGGCCATCCGGCCGAGATTCTCGATCCCCCGATCCGAACGCCGCGACGTCGTGTTGCAGTACTTGCAGACCGCCGTAACCGACGAGCCCGCCCTGAACTCGATGGGGGATCCACACCCCGGACACTGTCCCTGCGCTGCCGCCATCTGGTCCTCGTTGGCTCCACGAGTCGCCCGGTGCACGCACGCACCGGTCCGCTGATGATGTCCCGGCCTCGCACCGAGCGGAAGCCAAATCAACCCCTCTTGCCCCGCCAGCCCCGGAGCGGCATGCATCCCCTCTCAACCATGCCCGCCCCCACCATCACCGTCCTGTACTTCGCTGCCGTCCGCGACCTGTGCGGCCTGCACCAGGAATCCCTCGAGCTGCCCGCCCCGCCCCCGCGCGTGCGCGACCTGCGCGCCCTCCTCGAGCAACGCCACCCCGCGCTCCAAGGCCGCCTGCACCGCGTACGCTTCGCTCGCAACGAAACCTTCGCTCCCGAGGACTCCGTCATCGAGCCGGGAGATACCATCGCGGTGATCCCACCCGTCGGCGGGGGATGAGCCGGAGCGAGGACGCTGGGACGAGGGCGCTGGAATGAGGGCGCTGGAATGAGGGCGCTGGGATGAGGGCGCTGGGTCAGGTGGGGATCGGGACGGCTGCGACGGCCCCAGCGGCCCGCGCGCGCTCGAGCGCGTTGCGAACCAGGATGTCGCAGAGCCGATCGAATGGAATCCCCGCCGCGGTCGCCGCTTCGGGATAGAGGCTCGTGGCCGTCATGCCCGGGATCGTGTTGACCTCGAGCAGCGTGACCGCGGGCCCCGTGGACTCCTCGGAGAGAATGAAGTCCACCCGCGAAAGATCCCGGCACCCCAAGGCGCGGTGCGCCCGGCACGCGAGCTCCTGCACCCGTCGGAACAGCTCCGCAGGGAGCTCGGCAGGGCACCTGTGACGGCTCCCCCCCGTGGCGTACTTCGACGCGAAGTCGTACCAGTCGGCCTTGTCCGCGAAAATCTCCGTGACCGGCAACGCGCGAAGCCCGCCCGTCTCCGCCACGTCGAGCACCGAGCACGTCAGCTCGCGCCCCGTGACGAACCGCTCGATCAACACCGTGTCGTCGAACGCAAGCGCGCCGCGGATCGCCGCCACCAACGCGTCGTGCGAATCCGACGCGTGGATCGGCGTGACGCCGATCGCCGATCCCTGCGACGCCGGCTTGACCACGACCGCAGCGCCGAGCCGCTCGCGGACCTCGCGCGCGCTCGCCTCCGGATCGCACCCCGCACGCAACACCACCTGCTCCGCCAGCGGAAGCTCCGCCGCCGCAAAGGCCAGCTTCGCAAACACCTTGTGAATGCCCGTCGCGCTCGCCAGCACGCCCGAGCCCACATACGCAATCCCCATGATCTCCAGCAGCCCCTGCAGACATCCGTCTTCGCCAAAGCGCCCATGCGTCGCGGGGAACGCGACCTCGAACGCTCCCGACGAGAGGGCTGCTGCGAGACCCGCCCCCAGCTCCAACGCCACCGCGTCGTGCCCCGCTTTGCGCAAGGCACCGCACACTCCGGCGGCGGAACGGCGCGAGACCTCGGCTTCTGCCGAGGGACCTCCCTGGATGACGGCGACCTTCATGCCTTGTTCTCCTCGGTGCCCCCCGGGACCTGCAGGTGGAACAGCTCGATGCCGAGCTGCGCCGCAAAGTCGAAAATGCGCTGATCTCGATAGAACTCGCCGAACACGATGCGACGCAGCCCCGCGTTGGCGATCAGCTTGAAACAGTTGAAGCACGGCGACGCCGTCACGTAGATCGTCGCCCCCTCGATCCGCACCCCGTTGCGCGCCGCCTGCACCAGCGCATTCGCCTCCGCGTGGATCGTGCGCACGCAGTGCCCATCCTCCATCAAATGCCCCGCCTCCGAACAGTGCGCCAACCCCACGATCGAACCGTTGTAGCCCGTCGCGAGGATCGACCGATCCCGCACCACCACCGCGCCCACGTGCTTCCGATCACAGGTCGCCCGCGTGGCCACCTGCCGCGCGATGTTCATGAAGTACTCGTCCCACGTGGCGCGCTGCTGCATCGTGTCCGAATACCGCTTCGGGGCATTTCGGTCCAGAAACAGGCGATTCGGTGGGGCGCACCTACCGCTTCGGAAGACGAATCTGCACCAGCCCCGGCGCAGGAGCCTCCGGCTGCAAGGTCACATGGTCGATCCCGTGACGCTCCCGGATCGCCCGCGCCGCTTCCGCCACGACCTCCGTCCCGTGCCGCGCACCGTCGAGCACCACATGCGCCGATACCGCGTGGAACCCGTCGGAGATCGTCCACGCGTGCAGATCGTGCACCTCGCATACTCCGGGTACCGAACGAATCGTCTGCTCCAACGCCGCCACGTCGACGTGCTCCGGTGACCCCTCCATCAACACCGTCGCGGTCTCCCTCACCAGCCGCCACGCCCCCCACAAGATGAGCGCCGCGATGAACAGGCTGACCACCGGATCCGCCCGCCGCAGCCCGAACACCATCACCAACACGCCCGCCACCATCGCCCCGACCGAGCCGAGCGCGTCGCTCAACACGTGCAAGTACGCCGCTCGCGTGTTCGCGTTGTGCTCCGAGCCCGAACGCAGCACCGCCGCCGACAACAGGTTCGCCACCAGACCGCCCACCGCCGTCACCAGCAACCACCCGCCCCGCACCGCCACGGGGGAGATCAACCGCTCGACCGCCTCGTGCACGATGAACAACGCCGTGGCGCCGAGCGCGATGCCGTTGACGAACGCCGCAAGAACCTCCGCCCTGCGTGATCCGAACGTGCGCTCGTGGGACCGCGGCCTTGCGGCGACGCGCTGAGCGAACAAGGCGAGACCGAGCGCCGCAGCGTCGGAGAGCATGTGGCCGGCGTCGGC
>JAKLDZ010000028.1 GCA_022703255.1 Myxococcota bacterium
GGCATTGGGTGCAACCGGAAGATCCTTGGGACAGGCCAGAGTGAATCCATGGTTCGATGGCACGAGCAAGCCCGCCTGCGGCGGGCTCTGAGCTCGATGTGGAATCAGGTGTTCGGTGCTCTCCCACCCGCCGCCCTTGGCGGAGCGGCGCTCGGCAAGCGGGTGGGGCCATGGGCCTTCGGCCGCTGAGCATTGGCCCGGGTAGCGGGGGGCAGAGGGCGAACGACGAGGACGCAGCGATGGGTTCCTGCCTGGCATCGGAGGGGGCCCTCGTTGCCCGCACCGCGCTCGGGCGAGCCCGATTCCCGCGAGGGTTCATCGGGGCTTCATTGCACTCCGCCGAGCCCACGGAGTGGGCTTGAATTTCTGTCTCATCCGATGCTGTCCAGCCGTCGGTTTCAACCGGCGACGATGTCGACCGCGCCATCCCCCACGCGTCGTGACCCACGCGTGGTCCCCCATGCGTCGTGACCCACGCGTGGTCCCCCACGCGTCGTGACCCCGTACAGTCAGCCCGGTCGAACACCGGGCAGAGATGACAGCCCTCGCCGCACCTCGATCGAATTCGGGGCCAGACCGGCATCCGGAATTCGGAAGCCGCCGACGATGAGGCCTCGTTGCCGGCACGAGTTCTTCGTGGCCTTCAGTTGCGGTGCGAGAACGGTCTGCCCGTCATGCTCGGGTCGGCGCATGGCCGCGGCGAGCGTGCACCTGACCGAGTCCTGCCTGACGCTCCGGTTCGGCAATACGTGCTGTCCGTTCCCTACGAGCTGAGGCTGCTGTTGGCGAGCCGGTCCGAGGTACTCAGTGCGGTGATGAACTGCCACACGCACCTGCACATCATCGTCATCGACGGGGTGTACTCGAGGCAGGATGGAGCAACGACGAGGTTTCACTTCGTCGAGCCGCCGTGGGCGCAGGAGCAAAGGAAACTAGGAACTGGGAACAAGGAAGTCGAATGCGAAGGCGAATGTTCGGAGTCGGCCCTGACCCGGTATCGAGCCGACGCGCGCCCGCCAGCCAGGTGCCGAGAGGCCGAACAACAGGGGGTCTGCTGCCGTCGCGTTCGTCGACTCGAAGGCTCAGGGCGCGAAGGCTCAAGGCGCGAAGGCTCAGGGCGCGAAGGTCGAGGCGCCGCCGAAGCCTCGTTCGCGAACGAGCACGTCGTGGCGTGGGCGGAGCTGATGAGGCGCACGCTGGGGATCAACGTGCTGCAGTGTCCGGTGTGCCAGGCGACGATGGTGTTGCTGGCTGTGATCACGAGGCGCGAGGTGATCGACCGGATCCTGACGCACGTGAAGGTGCATTCTTCATTCTCGTTCCGCGTTGCTAGTCGTGAGTTGCTAGTTTCTACGATCCTCCGGCTCCGGAGATGTGATCGCGGAACCGCGGCGATCGGTCCCCCTGCGATGTTCGCGGCCACGCCGAGGTGCGTCTGAAGGGCGCTTGAGAGGCGTGTTCCTGGCCGTGCGAGCGCTGATCGGACCTGAGCGAGGGCTCAGGGCCCGGTGGCTCGGGGACCTCAAGCGTTTGCGCCCGCTACACGCGTTTGCGCCCGCTACACGCCCAGGCTTGCTGGACGGCCATCTGCTTCTCGTGGTCGAGGTCGCGGAGGAGGCGCTGGAGCTCGCGGAGGCTCTCGTCGTCCAGTGTGTCGAGCTTGATGCTGTAGCGGCGGCCGGTCGCGCGGGTGATCTCCGCGGTGAGCGTTTAGCAGGAGGCGCGTTTACCGCAGTGCCGCACGATGTCCGCGTTCTCGAGCACCTGCTCTGGCGCCCCTTCACGAGCGACGTGGAGCATGGCCCGAGCCACCTCCTCGGTGGTGGTGACGTGCCGGGGGAGGAGCCGGCGCAGGACCGGGAAGAGCCACCCGGTGGCCGCGTACATGAGCCGGTACGAGGCGGTCTTCGAGCGCTCCCCGTGGGCGGGGCGGATGAAGGCCGGCCGGAACATGTAGGCGCCCCGGAACGGCAGGCGCAGGAGCGCGTTCTCGGTCTCGCCCTTCACCCGCGCCCACATGCTGCGTCCCTTCTCCGTGCTATCAGTGCCTGCGCCTGAGACGTAGATGAATGTCATGCCGGGGTTCACGCGAACGAGCGTCCCGGCCGCGGCGAGCACGAAGTCGTGGTTTACGCGGCGATAGTCGGATTCCGACATCCCAGCCGCGGAAACGCCAAGGCAGTAGAAGCAGGCGTCGAAGCCACCGAGCGCGGACTCCACGGAGGAGAAGTCGGTGAAGTCGCGATGCACGAGCTCCTGGAGCTTGGGATGCGAGTGCCCCGTGGCCGTGCGGACGATGGCGAGGACGCGCTCGACGTCGTCGGCCTGCAGCGCCTCGCGCAGCACGCCTTGTCCGACCATCCCGGTCGCGCCGAAGAGGATGAGCTTCATGACATCAACCTTCCGTCGTCTTGCTGACCGCCGCCTTCAACGCGCCTGAGTAGCGTGTTGCGCGCGCCTCGGAGTAGTGGTCGATCATGATCTGTGCGATGACGAGGACGAGCAGCCCTGCGGCTGCTCCGTGGACCCAATCTCGCCGCGAGAACGCTACGGCCGCGAGTGCGAGGACGCCGAAGACCAGCGCTCCGCCCCGGTAGTACGGATACTTCCGGATCACGTCATCGATCCGGCTCGCCTCTTCTGCCACGACCTTGCCCGCGGCCTCACCCCGTAGGCCCGCGACGAGCGCCGCCTGGTGGGGCGCGTCCCGGCGCATGAGCGAGACCACTGTGGACGACAGCAGGATCGCCAGAGCCAGCGCAACGGCGCCGAAGCCGCGGGAGAAGCCGTCGCGTCCCACCACATAGAGGCCGACAGCGACAAGGACAATGCCGATGGAGAAGGCGAGGATGGCGAGCCCCTCCTGCCGTTCGCCGGTGAAGTAGGCCTCGACGGCCGTGATCGTATGGACGTCCATGTTGCTGTCGCCTTTCTGGTTCAAGTCATCCGGCTGTCGACACGCTGACGTCGCGCCACTTCTTGTCCGACTCGGCGAGTGCCTCGGCGGCCTTGCTCGCGTACTCGACCGCATCCGGTCCGACCAGGAGCCGCAGCGGCGCGTCCTCGCGCCCCACCAGGCTCGAGATCAACTCCGCGACCTTGCGCGGATCGGACGGCTCCTTCCCTTGCGCCCCTCGCAGGAACGCGGCGAACTGCCCCACGGTCTGCTGGTACGGCTCGCTGATCGTCGGGATGGTCATGGAGGAGCCTGCCCAGTCCGTCCGCATCCCCGCCGGCTCGAGCACGGTGACCTTGATTCCGAACGGCGCGACCTCCTGCGCCAAGCCAATCGAGAATCCGCCGATGGCCCACTTCGCGCTCTGGTACGCGGCAAGGCCCACGGTGCCGATGCGACCGCCGAGCGAGGAGATCTGGAAGATGTGACCCCGGCGCTGTTCCCGCAGGATGGGGAGGACCGCCTTGGTGACGTTGACGACGCCGAAGAAGTTGGTCTCGATCTGGGCGCGGAAGTTCTCGATGCTGATGTCCTCGATCGCCGCGAGGTCGGCATACCCCGCGTTGTTGACGACGACGTCGATACGGCCGAGCTTCTCATGTCCGGCCCGCACTGCCTTGAGCGCGGCGGCATAGTCGGTCACGTCGAGCGCGACGGGCATCACGCGGTCGCCATGCTTCGCGACGAGGTCCTTCAGTTGGTCGGGCTTACGGGCGGTGGCGATCACCGAGTCACCGCCCGCAAGGGCCGCCTCGACGACGGCGCGGCCGAGGCCGCGAGAGCTACCGGTCACGAACCATACCTTCGACATGTTCAACTCCTTTCGAGCGTGAAGAGGCGCATCGGGGAGCCTCGGCTTCGCGCAGACACCCGGACGGTCGCTCGTCGTACTTCACATCTTGCGCCCACTGTGTCAAGCATGTAGAGTCAGCATCGAGAGCAGCAGACGGCATCGGCCCGTGACCCGACGTGAGCCGTGCTCGTTCGCGAGAAGGAAGGTCCGACGTCGTGACGACCACACATGAGCACAGCGGCGACCGCCGAGCCGGCATCCTGCAGACTGCGGCCAAGGTCTTCCTGCGCTACGGCTTCAAGAAGACCTCGATGGATGATCTGGCCCGCTCGGTGGGGCTCTCGCGGCAGGGGCTCTACCTGCACTTCAAGACGAAGGAGGAGCTGTTCCAGGCCGCGATCCTAAACATCATGGAGGGCGCGAGGACCGCGTACCAGGCCGCGTTGGCGCGGAGCGACCTCCCGCTTCTCGACCGACTGCTCGGCGCCTTCGTGGCTTTTCACGGCTGCCACATCGGGCAGCTCGACGAGCAGTACGTGGGCGAGATCCTCGAGGCCGCCTCGAGCCTGCTCGGCGACGCCCCCGCCGAGCACGAGCGGCGGTTCATCGCGGACGTGGCCAAGTTGCTTGGCGACGCGGGCGAGGCTCGCCGCGCGGGCGCCCCCGAGGTTAGCCCGCGGGAGCTGGCTGAGGCGTTGTGCGCGACCTCGTTCGGCTGGAAGCACCGGGTGGCGACGCCGGCCGAGTACCGCGATCGCATGGCCATCGCGCTGCTCATCGCCCTCCCCGGCAATCGCCTGCGCAACAAGGGCACCAAGACCGTGCCCGCCAGGAAGCGGTGAAGGAAATGAAGACTGTTCTCTCCGTCGCCCTCCCACTGGTCGTCCTGGCCCTGTTCCTCGCGTCCATGGGGTACGTGGCCTATCGCCTGCGCGTGCTCTTCGGGCTCGAAGGGCGCTGGCCGCTGCGGATCGGCGTGGCCGTCGTGGTTATCGGTGCTGCGATCGGCATGCTCGCGACCGCGAAGCTCTCCAGCCCGCTGGTGGGAGCGCTCAACGTCCTCGGCGGCTACGTCTTCATCTTCTACTTCTTCCTGCTGCTCGCGCTCCTCGGCCTCCACGCGGTGCAGCTCAAGTGGAGCCTGCCCTTGATGGGGAGCGGTGTTGCGTGCGTGGTCGTGGCGCTCGCGGTGACCGTCTCAGGCGCCCTGTGGGCGGACTCCTTCACCGTCACGGAGACCGAGATCCGGCTGCGCGGGCTCGAGCGCGAGCTCACGGTGATGCAGATCTCCGACGTGCATCTCGGTCATCACCGAGGGCGCGGGTACCTGGAAAGGATCGTCGAGGAGACCAACCGCCGCAAGCCGGACCTCGTGCTCATCACCGGCGATCTCATCGACTCCAAAGCCGCGCTCGAGCCCGGCGTCCTGGAGCCGCTATCCCGACTCGTCGCGCCGGCCTTCTTCGTGGGAGGCAACCACGAGAAGTATGTCGATCCGCAGCGCGCGTTCGAGCTGATCGCCGCGCACGGCGTCCGCGTCCTGCACAACGAGGTCGCCCTGATCCACGGGCTCCAACTCGTCGGGCTCGACTACATGAACGCGGACGAGGACACCTTCGACATGCACCCGTCCGACGACAAACGCACGATCAAGTCGGTCCTGGCCAGCCTTGCCTTGAAGAGCGACGTTCCATCGGTCCTGATCCACCACAGCCCGGTGGGCGCACGATACGTCGCGGCCAAGGGCATCGGACTGATGGTCTCGGGCCACACGCATGCGGGCCAGGTCTTCCCCATCACGCTCTTCGCCGGATGGGTGTTCCCGTTCAATCGTGGGTTGCACCAAGAGGGCGCGACCGCGGTCTTCGTCTCGCAGGGCGCGGGCACCTTCATGCCCCGGGTACGGCTCGGCAGCTCCAATGAGCTGAGCCTGCTGCACCTGAAGCCGGCACGGTAGCACGGGCGCGGAGTTGGGCCCGCGAAGCGGGTGGGGGCACGGGCGCAGTGCGGCCTCGGGAGTCGCATCGGTCCTCGATGTTGGGCGCTCGACGGGAAACGCGTCCGCATGTCATGGTGACTCCCCGGAACGCTGACGCATGATCGATCCCATTTACTTCGACCACAACGCGACGACCCCGCTGCTGCCCGAGGTCGTGGACGCGATGCTCCCCTACCTCCGGACGCACTTCGGCAACCCGTCGAGCGGTCACGTGTACGGCTGCCGTGCTCGCGAGGCCGTCGAAGGTGCGCGGGCCAAGGTCGCCGCTTTGATCGGAGCCGAGCCGTCAGAGACCGTGTTCACTTCCGGTGGCACCGAGGCCAACAACCTCGCCATCCGAGGCACGGCGAGGTCCCGCCCGGACAGGAAGCATGTCGTCACCTCCGTCATCGAGCACCCGGCGACCGCGAACCCCTGTCGGCTGCTGGAGCGATGCGGCTTCGATGTCACCTGGCTCGAGGTGGATGGGGCCGGTCGCGTGCGAGCTGGGGACGTGTGCCAGGCGCTGACCGAGAGGACTGCTCTCGTGACGATCATGCACGCCAACAACGAGACAGGCACACTCCAGCCGATCGCCGATATCGCTTCCGCAGTCCGCGAGGTGGGCGCTCTGCTTCACACCGATGCGGCGCAGTCGGTCGGGAAGGTCGCGGTGAGGGTCGACGAGCTGAACGTGGACCTGCTGTCCATCGCAGGCCACAAGCTCTACGCGCCCAAGGGCGTCGGCGCGCTCTATGTTCGTAGTGGCGTTGTCCTGGAGCCCGTGCTGCGAGGAGCCGGTCACGAGCGCGGCTTGCGGCCGGGCACCGAGAACGTCGCGTCAATCGTCGGGCTCGGAGCGGCGTGCGAGATCGCGGCGGCGTCTCTCGCCGTGGAGTCGGCGCGCGTCCGCGCCCTGCGCGACGAGCTCTGGTCGCTGTTGCAGGTGCAGATCCCGGAGCTCGCCCTGAACGGTCACGAGACGCTGCGGCTTCCGAACACGCTCAACGTGAGGTTCCCCGGGGCTCGCGGGAGCGCCGTGCTCGCGGCGGCGCCAGGACTCGCGGCATCGACGGGCTCTGCCTGCCACGAAGGCGGGGAGTCTGCCTCTGCCGTGCTGCTGGCCATGGGCCTCGCGGCGGACGCGGCGCTCGGCTCCGTTCGCCTCTCGCTCGGTCGAGCGACGACCGAAGAGGACGTCCGTCGCGCCGCAGAGCTGCTGGTCAGTGCGTGGAAGACCCTGAGATGATCGCCGCCCGTCGGTGAAGGCCGTTCGTCGTGTCCGGTCCCGAGCGGCAGTGTCGATCCCTCCTGCGAGCACTGGACCGAGGAACCTCCCCACCTCCACGATGACCTCGTGTAGCGTCGCCTGGGCGAGGTGGTCGACCGACCGCGAACGCGGCCGAGGAGGTGCTCAGTGAAACCGCGAAGGGAAGACAGCGAAACAAGGTACTTCATCGACATCGATCTACTGACGCGCACAGTGCTCGATTGGGGGTTCGACCAGAGAGACAAGCTGGTCCAACATGAGCCCGCCAGCTCGTCTCACCTGCGCATCTACGTGACGCGAGGGCAGTTCAACAAGCTCGAGAAGAAGAGCATGGAGCTGTCGCGTCCACGGGGCACGTGCAGCGAAGGTTGACCGCATTGTCGGCAGCTCGGCCCAGAGCCGTGGAGGCCGGCCGGTGGGATCCCTCGCTGTCGACGATCGTCGGCCACTTCACCTTGCCGACGCGCTGTGAATCGAATCCGGGAACCGGCTTCCAGGGGCGCATTCGCGTTCAGCATCACGATGCGGCAACCGGAGGCGATGCCGAGGAGCGTCACGGTCGTGCACTCCGCTCTGCGAACTGCACGAGGATCGACTACGGCTTCTCTGCCTTGGCTCGGAGAGACCAGAACCGGGTGCCGAAGAGAACGAACTCGGTCTCCTTCGTCTCGATCTCGCCGAAGCGGTGCTGTGCCAGGACGGGGACCAACTCCCGCACGTCGTGCATCTTGGCCGAGCGGCGTCGTTGCCTGTCAGTCTGGGCGGCGTCCAGGATGAACAGGTGGCCGCCTGGCTTGAGGACGCGATGGACCTGCGCAAAGCCGCGCGTTCTGACCTCCTCGGGCATGTGGAAGATCATGAAGCTGCAGAGCACGACGTCGAAGCGGTTCTCGGGGAAGGCGAGGTCCGCGATGCTGCCGACCTGGAACGTCGCGCCCACGTTCCTTCGGGCGGCCTTGCGCGTGGCGACCGCGACCATCTCGGGCGCGATGTCGATGCCGACGACCTCACCGGACGACCCGACCTGTCGCTTCGCGGCGAGCGTCAGCGAGCCGGTTCCGCACCCGACCTCCAGCACGTTGTCCCCCGGCTTCAGGCGAGCCAGTTCCACCGTGCGCTGTCGAAGCCGGGCTTCTTTGCCCAGGGTCATGAGTGCCATGAGCGGGTCGTAGATCCAGGCCCAGCGCCCCATCTGACCTTCCTGTCGCCTGCCTTCTTTGCTCATTGGATGCCGCTCCTCTCAGTGTGCATGACCGTGGTGCGCGTCCGGGCCATGCGGGTGCTCGTGGACCAGGGGTTCGTGCCGGTGCGGGTGTCTGTGGCGCTCGGTGAGGTGCAAGATCAGCCCGGCGATGAAGAGCATCGCGGCGGCCACGGTGGTGATGCCACCGGGCTTGTCGCCGAGTGCGATCGGATTGCCCGCCATCCTCGTCCTACCTTGGCCGCTCGAGGACCGCGCGACCACCGCCGTCGATGTAGCAGGCATCGAAGCGGTCGATCGCGACCACGCGACCGTTCTTCAGCACCTTCGATAGCGCGAGCGTGGTGCGCCCGCCCCCGCAGCCCGCATCGAGGACGCGGTCGTGGTCCG
Source organism: Myxococcota bacterium (assembly GCA_022703255.1). Classification (GTDB taxonomy): domain Bacteria; phylum Myxococcota_A; class Polyangia; order Polyangiales; family Polyangiaceae; genus JACRCQ01. The sequence goes on from JAKLDZ010000028.1 coordinate 8,589, forward strand.
ACGACAGGAAGTCGACGAGCGGTAGCGAAGCGAAGTCCGTCCGCCTCGAGCTCCGCAAGAGCAACCCGCCGACGAAGCCGTTGACCCCGAGCATGGCAACGTCGAGCCACGCGGGCCAGAGGGACGGAAACTCGAGCTGAAGTCCGAAGGCGACCGTCGCGAACGCGGCGGCGGCGATCCAGGGACCGTTCATCGCGCCCCAGGACCCGCCGAAGTCGTACGCAATCAGACCACGCTGCGGGCACGCTCGGGAACCGTGGGTTCCTTCTTGCGCGATCCCGCGCTGGGCCAAGGTCAGCGCCCCTTCCCGGATCCCACGCGCGGCTGCTCCTTCGGGTCGCGCGACGGCGTGGTGAAGCACACCGTCGCCTCCACATCGGTCACGTAGACGTTCGGATTCTTCAGAGCGGAGCACCATCCGAATCGCTTGCACACCTCGCTGTCGCGGCAGTCATCGTCTTTCGCCACCACGCACTCCGCAAGCCAGGGGTTCGCCGACCGCACACTCATCGCTCCCCAGGCAGTCCTCCTGGCTCGCGGCCGAACAACCTCTCACGATCGAGGGTGACGAGGAGGAGCACTTGCCTTCCTCGAAGCATGCAAGGCTCTCGCGACAGAGATCGGCTCGCCCGGTGCAGACACGGTCCTTGGCGGCGCATCGCATGTACTGGGCGCACGCCTCCGACGATGCGCAGTCTTCGTCGCTCCGCGCGATGCAGTGATTCCCGTCGGCACCAGCGGGGGGGGCAATGGCCGGCGGCCATGCGTTCATCTCTGCGAACATCAACCCTCAGTCGCTCAGCCGTGAGGTACCCGTCCGCGTGCCCACGGGCCGTGCGTTGCGTCCACGCCATCGTCACGCTGATCGAGAAGATCGAGCCGGAAAACGCGTGAGCGTAGAGCGGGCGTGTGCGAGGATCGCTCCGATGTTCTGGTGCCCACGGAGCCCGCTCGATGAATCCTGCGCGACGATCCGCGAGTAGGTCGGGGCGCTGCGCGGGTGACGTTGCCCGGGTGGGCCGCTCGAGGTCAACGCCGGTATCCCCGGCACGAGGAGGCATGGCATGAAGATCATCGACCTGACCGAGGACAAGAAGGAGCTCTTCTGCCTTTGCCTTGAGGACTGGTCCGACGATGCCAAGGAGGCCGGGTCGAAGCGCCGGCAGTGGCTCGATCGCAGCCAGAAGCTCGGCCTGCGCGCCCTGCTCGCCGTGGACGACGACGGCGTCGAAGGCGGGATGATCCAATACGGGCCCATCGAGCATTCGAACGTGGGCGGCGAGGGGCTCTACTTCGTCTACTGCATCCACGTGCACGGTCACAAGCAGGGGCGCGGCAACTTCCAGGGGCACGGGATGGGCACTGCGCTGCTCTCCGCGGCCGAAGAGGACGCGCGACGGCTCGGCGCCAAGGGCATGGCGGCCTGGGGGCTGTGGCTCCCGTTCTGGATGAAGGCCTCCTGGTTCAAGAAGCACGGCTATCGCAAGGCCGATCGTCAGGGCATCGCGATGCTGATCTGGAAGCCGTTCGCCGACGATGCGAAGCCGCCGCATTGGTTGCCGCCGACGGGCAAGCGCCTGGCGCCGACTCCCGGCAAGGTGAACGTCACGGCGTTCTCGAGCGGATGGTGCATGGCACAGAATCTGGTCTACGAGCGCGCCAAACGCGCGGCGGCGGAGTTCGGTGACAAGGTCGAGTTCCGCGAGATCGACACCTCGACGCGGGACGCTGTGGCGGAGTGGGGAGTCGCCGACGCAGTCCTCGTGGACGGCAAGAACCTCCAGCAGGGACCGCCCCCGAGCTACGAGAAGATCCGCAAGGCGATCGCGAAGCGGGTGCGGTGAGACTGATCCCCTGAAGCTCCACCGCGCAGCATCTCGAGCAACCTGGCTTAATCGATCTCGGCGGGCGCACGGCACGGATCCGTCGCGGGGGCGGCGATGACCCCATCGCCCGCTCGACGCTCGCGCCACCCCCTGGGTATGCTTCGCCCCATGGGCTCCGGATTCGCTCCTCCTTCCCAGGCCGACGATGCGCTGCGACCCGTCGTCGTCTTCGCCCCATTGGGAGCGAACCCTGCGCCCTTGCTTCAGCTTGTCTGGGGGCTGCACCGGCAGTGGCGCCTCACTGCCTCCCGGATCGTCGTGGTCGTGGATGCCCGGGGTCACCGCTACCTTCACGCAGAGGTCCTCCAACGAGGTGCAGCGTGGGAGAGTCTCCAGCGAGCCCTCGGCGCCACCACGGTCGACTCCCGCGAGATCGAGGTCGTCGCCGTGCGCACGGCGGCAGGCGAGCTGCTGCCCAGCGACGAGGATCCCGAGAACGCATCCATCTACAGCGAGAGCGCGTGGAGCGCGGCACGGAGGGCGATCGCCCACGCCGGGGAGAACCCAGTCATCTTCGCCCTCGTCGCGGGGCGTCGACGCACCATGCACGTTGCCGCCACCGTCTTGTTCCAGTTGCTTGCCCGGCCCCAGGATCGTCTCGTCGACGTGCGCGTGTCCGAGCGGTGGGCCGAGACTGCCGGTGTCTTCTACTTCCCCGAGCAGAATGGAACGCAGCGGGATCGCCGCGGGGGCCTGGCGGATTCGCACGACCCCGCCTCGGTCGAAGTGGTGCTCGTGGACGTCCAGGTTCCGAGGCTGCGGGGGCTTCTCCGAGAGCGGGACCTGATGACGTACGCAGCGGCGCTTCGAGCCGGACAGGCGGCGGTCGACGCCTCTGCCGGCACGAGGCTGCGCATCGATTTGTCGGAGGGAAAGGCGTTCGTAGGCGAGGATGAGCTCCCGCTGTCCAAGGCGCAGTTCATCTGGTACGCAGCGCTGGCCCACCATCGTCGTTCGTCGGTCGACGGCGACAGAGGGCTGAGAGTCCGCGATGTCGAGCCGTTGTGGAGCATGGCGCGGCGGTGTTCGAAGTATGCGTGGAGCGCGGCGGTTCAAGGGGAGCTGGTGGAGAGGCTCATGGGGCTCGCGTCTCCCCCCGAGAAGCTGAAGGAGCTCGACGAAGACAACCTCAGGAAGATGCGTTCCGACACGGTGACGCGGATTCGTCGGTGGTCCAGGAAGAGGCCGCGGGAGCTCGGAGCGCTCGTGGTTCCGGAGCGAAAGAAGCTGTCGACGGGCAGCGTGCAGAGGATCGCCCTGGATCCCGAGCGGATCGAGCTCGTCGACGTCGAGGACTCGTAACGTTACCCAATCCCCAACGGTCCCATCGGCTGGCTACCTTCGAGGCAGAGATGAAACGGAGGAACCCCGCCATGAAGAAGCTCACGTCCGACAGCAACCCCATTCGCGTGGACTTCCTTCCGAGCACCGTTGTCATGCTGCCGGGCCGGATTGGCATGACCATCGCCCCCGGGAAGAAGATCCGAGGGATCTACGGCGATTGGGATCGCGATCTCGAGAAGGATCTGAGGCGCATCCGGTGCGTGCACGGGGTCAGCGTTCTGGTGTGCCTCGTGCCCCCCGAGGAGCTTGCCCTGCTCGGGATCTCCGAGCTGCCCGGCATGGCGCAGGGGTTGGAATTCGAGGTCGTGCAGTTCCCGATTCAGGATGTCAGTGTGCCGGACAGCATCGATCGTCTCCGCGACCTCGTGGTCCACATCCTCGGCGCCGCTGCCGTCGGCAAGACCGTCGTGATTCACTGTCGTGGCGGCCTCGGACGCAGCGGTCTCGTCGCGGCCTGCTGCCTGGTGGCTCGCGGCATGGACGACCGGACTGCCATGGATCAAGTTCGCGCGACTCGCGAGGGAACGATCGAGACTCCTGCACAGGAGCAGCTTGTTCGCGAGTTCCGGCGGAAGTCCGTGGAGGACCCCGGGTGGTTGCGCGACAGGATTGGCCAGGCCCGTGTCGATGACGACTCCAGGCCGCCCTTCTCGCGCTTTCTCGGCTGCCTGCTGGGCGGAGCGGTCGGAGACGCGCTGGGCTATCCGGTGGAGTTCGTCGGATCGGCCGCGAGCATCATCGATCGGTTCGGCGCGAATCCCCCCGCTCGACTGGACTTCGCGCGGCCGGGCGAAGCGCTGATCTCGGATGACACGCAGATGACTCTCTTCGTCGCCGAGGGGGTGATTCGGGCGATCCAGCGCATCAACGATCGCGGTCTTGCCTCGGTCCCCGGGGTGATCGGGCGCGCGCTTCTGCGATGGTACGAGACGCAGACCTTCACCCGCGAGAGGAGCGCATCGATCGAGGCGAACGGCTGGCTCCGTACCGATGCGAGGCTCTACGCCCGACGTGCTCCCGGGAATACCTGCTTGTCGTCGCTCGAGCTGCTCTCCGGGCGCGAACCGCCTTCTCCGCCGCTCAACAACAGCAAGGGATGCGGGGCTGTCATGCGCAGTGCCCCCATCGGGTTGGCGGCCTGTGAGCGGGCGGGAGCCTTCGAGGTAGCGTGTGAGTCCGGTGCCCAGACGCACGGGCATCCTCTCGGCTACCTTCCTGCAGGCTATCTGGCGTCGGTCGTCTCCGACGTTGCGAGAGGGATGGGACTCGCAGAGGCCATGAACCAGGCGGACGAGCTGTTGCGGCGCGAGGCGGCCGAGGGAGGGTTCCCTGGGGCGGAGTCGAGGGTACCCGGGCACGACGAGGCCCATCGTCGGGGCGCGAGAGATCTCCTCGAGTGCGTGAACCGCGCGAGAGTCGCAGCGAGATCGGTTCGGGTGCCGACGTCGTCCGAGGTCGAAGCGCTCGGTGGAGGATGGACAGGAGAGGAAGCCCTGGCGATCAGCCTGTTCTGTGCGCTCACGGTGCGGGAGGGCAATCCCGACGCCGTGGCGCGGGCTCTTTGGGCCTCGGTTGCCCACGGGGGCGACAGCGACAGCACGGGAGCGATCACCGGGAACATCCTTGGCGCCGCGTACGGGGTGGAGGCGCTTCCCCGTGCGTGGGTGGAGCGTGTCGAGCTTCGGGACACCATCGAGCGCATTGCCGGCGACCTCTACGCTGTCGCGCTGGGGCACATCGAGCTCGACCACCAGGCATACCCACCCTACTGACGAGCGATCGCCGGACGGTGCGAAGCCGCAGTCGAAAGCCGACGAGTCGAATACCGAGCCGCCCAAGCTTCGTTCGCGAGCGAGCACGTCGCAAGTAGCTAGCGGTGCTCCGGCGCGCCACCGGCCCAGGTGCGACGGCCCAGGATGAGCATCGGAGTCACCAGCGGGGCCAGCGCCGGCAGCAGCCACAGCAGCATCCAGGCGTCCAAGGTCTGCTCGGCCCCGGCATCAAACGCCCCAAAACCCCAGCACGCCCACAACACGGTGACGGCCAGCAGCGCGTACAGCGGCAGGTACAGGCGCCAGTACGGCGTGTGCGGATGGCGCCACGGAGCCATGGCGTGCGCCACGCCCAGGGCGACGGCGCAGATCACCAGGCCGCTGGCCGCCGGCGCCAGGTTGCCCTGCGCAAGAAACACCAGCCCGACGATGGCCACCCACAGAAAGCTGCCCACCCAGGCCCCGGCCCAGCCCCAGCGCTCACCTTTGCGTTCGGTCACGTGGATCTCCCATGTTGCTGCCACGCCATGCCAGCGCCGATAACTCCAAGATCGATAGCTGATCACGCATTCCCAGTGAGCGCAAACCTCACTCTTTGCGCTTATGCTTTCGACCGGGCTTGCTGCCTGGGGCATGGCCTGCTGCAGGCTTCTTGACAGCACCCAGGTGGGCCATCATCTGCGCGGCGTTGCGCGGTTCGGTGGGGATGCTGGCGGCGGCCTGGGCCGAGTCCGCGGGGATCGCGGGCCGGGCTCGCGCGATCGAACCCGTTCCGAGACAGATCTTGTTTATGAACGTCGCGTCGGTTATAAACCGGCTCATGCCTCGCCCCAAGCTCCTCAGCGACGATGACGTCCTCGACGCGACCCGGCGGGTGATCTTGCGCCGCGGCCCCGTGCAGTTCACGCTCGCCGACGTCGCTGCCGAGTCGGGCCTGGCGCGCTCGACCCTGATCCAACGGTTCGAGAACCGGGATGGACTGTATCGCAGGGGCATGGAGCGCGGAACCCGTCGCCTCCAGTCCGACCTCGCTGCGCTGCCGGGAGGATCCGGGACCCAGGAGCTGTGGCGGTTCCTCCAGGCGCTCGTCTCCGTGCTCAAGAGCGAGCGCATCAACGAGTACCTTCTGACGGTCGTCGAGGAGATGGCCGATCCGCATCTCGCCAGGCTCGCGCGACGTCGCGTTCGCCTGGTCCGCGCCGCCATCGCCGCGCGGTTGCCCGAGGAGGTGACGGACCGCGAGGAGGTCGCGCGGCATCTGCAGGCAGTAATGCAAGGGGCCTCGATGCAGTGGGCGGTAGAGCGCGACGGCGAGCTATCGCGCTTCGTGGCGGCCCGGCTGCGCGCTGCGATGAAGCTGCTGTTCCCTGGAGAAACGTTCGATCATCGACAGGGCGCCGCTGGCGCTCGACGACGCGGAGCCACCCGATGAATCTGGTCAGGAATCCATCCGATGCCCCTCTCACCTCCGAGGACCGCGCGGCGATTGCGCGTCGCGCTCTCGAGGCTGCGACCCGGCTCGCAGGGCGCCACGGCGTCAAGTCCTCGGAACCCGCAGTGCTCGCAGAGCGCTACGCCCTTCGCGTGCACCTGCGCCCTGCTCCAGTGGTTGCGAGGGTGAGCACCTTCACGTCGCTGCTTCGTGAGCCCATCGATGCGTGGCTCGGACGGGAGCTGGACGTGAGCGCGTTCTTGCACGGTCGCGGGGCTCCGGTGGTTCCTCCGAGCGATCTGCTGCCGCCGGGGCCGCATCGCGAAGACGGATTCGCCATCAGCTTGTGGTCGTACGTGGAACCGGTCTCCAATGAGCTCCCCGGTCCCGAGGTTGCGGGGCGGATGCTGGCGGAGTTGCATGAGTCCCTGCGGGAGTATCCGGGCGATCTGCCGCACCTCGCCCCGCCGCTCAACGACATCCCGCGGGGGCTGGATCGGCTCGAGCAGATGCCCGCGGTGCTCCCGGCAAGCGAGCTCGCGATGCTGCGGCGGGTTGCCGATCGTCTGCTGCCGGCCCTGCGCGAAGCCGTGTCTCCAGCGCAGACGCTGCATGGTGACGCCCATGTCTACAACATGATCTCGACATCGCGAGGCCTGCTGTGGAACGACTTCGAGGACACCTGCAGGGGGCCGATCGAGTGGGATCTCAGCTCGCTGATCGATCCGGATGGCAAGGCGCTTGCAGCCTACGCGGGCGCGCCTTCCATCGAGACGGTGGAGGCGTTCCGGAAGGCGCGGATACTCCACGGGACCGTGTGGGTTCTGGCGTTGTTGCCGGAGATCGACGAGCTCGCCGTCCAGGCCCGCGCCATGCTCGACATGCTCCGGCCGCTGGCCTGACGGGCCTCGAATGTCGAGCCGCGGGCTCATCCTCTGCACGCTCTTTCTCGACGCGCTCGGGTACGGCCTGCTCATCCCGGTGCTGCCCGACGTGGTGCGCCGCTTCGACGCCGATCCGTCGTCGGTCTCGCGGTACTTCGGCTACTTCATCGCGGTCTACGCAGTGGTCCAGTTCGTCGCGGCGCCCGTGCTCGGGAACCTGTCGGATCGGTATGGCAGGCGTCCGGTCCTGCTGACGTCACTGGCCGGCGCAGCGATTGACTACGTGTTGATGGCCTATGCGCCGACACTCTCGCTGCTCTTCGCAGGACGGGTGATCTCGGGGCTGACCGGTGCGAGCATGGCTGTGGCCAACGCGTACATGGCCGACATTTCCGACGAGGAGAATCGATCGGGGAACTTCGGTCTGGCGGCGGCAGCGCTCGGCGTGGGCATCGTGGCCGGGCCGGGCCTCGGGGGAGCGCTCGCAGGGTTGGGGGCGACGATTCCGTTTCTGGTGGCTGCGGCCCTGAACCTGCTGAACTTCGCGGCTGCGTTGCTGTTGCTGCCCGAGTCCCTCGCAGCAGGTTCCCGGCGACGTCTCGATTGCGCTCGCTGGACTCCGCTGTCGTCGATGCGTCCGCTGTTCCGTGCTTCGCCTCTCAGCCGGCTGTTCTGGTGCTATCTCCTGAGCCTCCTTGCGGGACGCGCCACCTCGAGCATGTGGGCGCTGTTCACCGAGCGACGCTTCCGCTGGTCCCCCGTGGACATCGGCGCCTCCTTTGCCTTCATGGGGATGGTCGTCGTGTTTGCGCAGGCGTTGTTGCCGCGCATCGTGCTGCGTCGTCTCGACGAAGGTCGCGCGCTTCGAGTGGGATTGCTCTGGAGCTCCGCGACGTACGTGGCAATCGCCTTCGCTACGCGGGGTTGGCAGCTCTACGTCGTCCTCGCTGCGTCGGCGTTCTCCGTCATCGTGGGCCCGGTCCTGCAGTCGCGCATGTCGCGCGCGGTGCCTTCCGACGCGCAAGGCGAGCTGCAGGGCAGCCTGGCGTCGATCGCGAGCCTCACAGCGATCGCCGGACCGCTGGTCTACACGAACGTGTTTGCCCAAGGCATCCGAAGCTCCGAGGGTGTGCTGCTCACGGGCGCGCCGTTCCTCGTGGCTGCGGTCTTCTCCCTTGCGGCGTGGGTGCTGGTGGCTCGCCGTGGTGCGCGTCCGACGTGAATCAGAGTGCGACGATGCCCTCGACGCCGAGCTTGCTGCCGGAAAGGAGGGCTTCGACGCGTTCGCGGTCGCACCACTGGAACCGGAGGCAGAAGCCGCAGTTCGAGCTGATGTGTCGCGGCACGGGAATGAGCTTGTGCGGGATCGCGGCGCCTACGAGGAGCTTCTCCGCGCCGAGGGCGCCATGGACCGAGTGGAACAGCACCACTCCGAACTCGCGTTGGGGTTCAGAGCTCGACAACCTTGCCTGCCTCCAGAAGTGCCGTGGCGATGTCGTACATGTTCGAGATGCGGCCCACCGCGAGCTTGTCGGTGAGCTCGAAGTAGCTCAGGCAGGTGCCGCACGCCAGGATGTCGATGCCCTGGGACGCGAGGGCGCGGAGGTCCTCGAGTGCGCGCGACCCCTCCACCGTCAGCTTCACTCCGCTGTTCATGAAGATGATCGTCTTCGGTCGGGGCTCGATCTCCAGGAGCGTGTGAAAGAACGCTCCCATGAGTCGCTCTCCCAGCTCTGCAGGGCCTCGTCCCAAGGAGTCTCCCGGCACGAAGACCACGAGGGGGCCGGCGGGCGCTGCGGAGGTGGAGCAGACCACCACGTGCTCGGTGATCGTCGGTTCAGCCGGCGCACCTTGACCCTTGATCGTCAGGTAGATGCCGTCTTTCTTCTCCTCGACCTCTACCGTGCAACCTTTCGAGCGCGCGAGCCGGGTCACGTTCTCGACCGCGGCCTGGTTGTCGACGATGGTCGTCACCTCGGCAGCGTTGGCGATCGCTTTGAGGGTCAGGACCACGGGCTGCGGGCAGGCGAGCCCTCGGGCGTCAACGGTCTGTTTCACGTCTGTGCTCCTTTGGGATGCGCCGCAAGCTCGCGCAGGGCGTCGAGCGCGGTGGTGACATCCGATTCCGTGTTGAAGAGTCCGAGGCTGAAACGCACCGCGCCCTCGGGGAAGGTCCCCAGTTGACGGTGTGCCAGCGGGGCGCAGTGAAGGCCGGCGCGACAGCAGATTCCCGCGTTCTCCTCGAGAGCGGAGGCGACCTCGGAGCAGCTCCAGCCGTCGAGGTTGAACGAGACGACCGCGGTCTGGCGGGCCGCATCGGCGGTTCCCAGGATTCCGATACCGGGGATTGCGCGGAGACCGGCGATGAGACGCGCGGTGAGGGCGGTTTCGTGTTGGCGAATGGACTCGACGCTCCGTTCCTCGATGAAGGCGAGTCCAGCGGCAAGGCCGGCCAGCCCAACTGCATTCAAGGTTCCGGCCTCAAAGCAGTCGGGCAGGAACTCGGGATGGAGATCCGAGTCCGACGCGCTGCCGGTCCCTCCGTAGAGGAGCGGGCGCAGGCGCCCCCTTGCGCGCTCTCCGATGCACAGTCCCCCGGTCCCCTGCGGTCCATACAGGGACTTGTGGCCGGTGAAGGCCAGCAGGTCGATGCCCATCGCCTCCATGTCGATGGGGTGTGCGCCAGCGCTCTGTGCTGCATCGACGCAGAAGAGGACTTCGTGCTCCCTGGCGAGCTTGCCGATCGCGCCGATCGGACACAGCGTGCCGACGACATTCGATGCGTGGCTCAGCACCACGAGCCTGGTGCTGGACGAGATCGACCTCGCCACGTCATCGGGGTCGAGGGTGCCGTCGGCGGCGCAGGCAACGCGCGTGACGGAGACGCCGCGCCCCTCGAGGAAGCGCAGGGGGCGAAGCACGGAGTTGTGCTCCATGACGCTGGTGACGACGTGATCCCCGGGCGCGAGGAGACCTTGGAGCGCGAGGTTCAGCGCTTCGGTGGCGTTCTTCGTGAACACGACGGCGAGCGGGTCGTCGAAGTGGAAGAGCCGCGCAGCCCTCTCTCTGGCGTCGAACACGACTCTACCCGCCTGGATGGACAGCGCGTGACCCGAGCGGCCGGGGTTGGCGCCGTGCTCGCGGAGGAACCGTTCCATAGCCGCCGACACGCAGTCCGGCTTGGGCCACGACGTTGCGGCGTTGTCGAAGTAGATCATCCCTGCATCCCGTCTCCGCCTGCGGCGATCGCGCGCCGGGCCACCGTGATCAGCGGTCCGTCGGTCGCCTCGACCACACGCCCGACGACACCGCAGGTCGTCGACAGCTCCTCGTGCGCCCAGGTGACGAGCTCGGCGACGCGGTTCGGCGGACAGCAGATGAGGAGGCCGCCCGAGGTCTGCGGATCGAAGAGCATGTCGCGCGCGGGCAGGGGCACGTCATCGTCGAAGCGCACGGCGTCGCCCACGTAGTCCCGGTTGGTGTACGCGGCGGCGGACAGCAAACCCTGCTCGGCGAAGCCGATCGCGCCGTCGAGGAGCGGCGCTCCCTCGAAGTTGATCTGCAGAGCCACATTGCTCGCGCGTGCGAGCTGCATCGCGTGCCCGAGCAGGCCGAAGCCCGTGATGTCCGTCACGCAGACAGCCCCGCAGCGACGGGCCAGCTCGGCAGCCTTGGCGTTCAGCGAGGCCATCGATCGGTTGGCGGTCTGCTCCTGCTCCGTGCTCGCCATGCCGGCTCGGATCGCCATGATGGTGACGCCGGTTCCGAGGGGTTTGGTGAGGAAGAGGACGTCGCCCGGGCGAGCGGCGGCGTTCGTGAAGACCTCTCGCGGGTGGATGACGCCGGTTACGGACAGGCCGAATTTCGCCTGCGGATCGAGCACGGAGTGACCGCCGAGCAGCACGCACCCGGCCTCGCGAAGCTTCTCCGCGGCGCCACGGGTGACGGCGTGAAGGACTCCTTCGCGCACGAGCCTCGAAGGGAAGCAGACGATGGCGAGAGCGGTGAGGGGCCTGGCGCCCATCGCGAAGATGTCCGACAGGGAGTTGGCTGCCGCGATGCGTCCGTAGTCCTCGGGATCGCGGGCCACGGGCGGGAAGAAGTCCACGGTCTGCACCAGGCACTGCTCGTCGGAGAGCCGATACACGCCAGCGTCGTCGAGCGTGTCGGGACCGACGAGCACCGCGGGGCTGGTGGGGAGGTCGACGCCGCGGAGCATGCCGGCGAGCTGCTGGGCAGGCACCTTGGCGGCGCAGCCGCACTCGGTCACGGATTCGAACAGATCGATTGCCATGCGATCACCTGCCTTCCGCTGCGGTATGAAGCGCGCAGCCGAGCGCCGCAACCGTCTGCGGCGATTCGGGCACCCGCAGCGGGTGCTTCATCGCTGCGGAGATCAGGGACACGAGGCACTCGTTGCGAGCGCAGCCGCCGGTGAACGCCACCGGGGCCTCCACCGGCACTCCGCCAGCGAGCGCGGCGGTGCGGCTCGCGATGGACTCGTGGACTCCCAGGGCCATCTCCTCCTTCGCCGCACCGCGGGCGATGAGCGATACCACCTCGGACTGCGCAAAGACCGAGCACATGCTGGAGAGCTTCTGCGCCCGTGAGGCCCGCCTTGCGGCTGCCACGAACTCCTCGCGCGTGTACGCCAGCGCCGTCGCCATCATCTCGAGGAACTGACCGGTCCCTGCTGCGCACCGGTCGTTCATCGTGAACTTTTGGACCTTCCCCGAAGCGTCGAGTGAGATCGCCTTCGAGTCCTGGCCGCCGATGTCGATGATGGTCCGGCAGCCCGGGACCAAGGCGGTCACGCCCTTGGCGACCGCCTTGATCTCGGAGATGACATCCGCCTCGGGCCAGTGCTCCTTGAAGAGGTGCCGGCCGTAGCCCGTGCTCGTGATCCGATTGTAGGCGAGCCCGTCGAGAACCCGGCGGCAGACCGTCAGCGGGTCCGAGCCGGTATCCTCGACGGTGCTGCCCACGACGCGTCCGTCCTCGCACAGGACGAACTTGATCGCGCGCGAGCCGATGTCGATTCCCGCGCTGCGCATGGATCTAGCCTCGCAGGCGCTCGACGAAGGCTTCGACCCGGGTCTGGATCTGGCCGATGTCTTCCTGACCGTAGTCGGTGTCGATCCGCAGGGCCGGTACGCCCTCCTTCTCCAGCCGCTTCTCCACGGGCCCCGCCTCGATCTGGTAGGGCGAGCAGAACTGCAGGCCGTAGTGGATCACGCCCTGGGCGCCGAGCTCCTTCGCCATCGCCAGGACATGCTCCACGCGCGATGCGTTGGGCGTGAAGATCGCGCAGTCGATCTTGAGGTAGCGATCCACGACGGCGTCGAGCAGCTCGTCCACGGTCTTGCCGGTATCCGCCGTAAGCGCCTGGGTACCACGCGCACCGACGCACGACTCCTCACCGACGATGATCGCGCCAGCCTTCTCCACGATGGCCGGCAGCTTCCAGTTCGGCACCGCCATCGGGCACCCGGAGATGAGGATTCGCGGCGTCCCCTTGGGCGCAACGCCCTCATTGCGCTTGATTCGCAACTCGAGCTCGTCGCAGAGCTTCGCCACCGACCCGGTGAATCGCGCCGGGTCGTCGTAGAAGTAGATCTGGTTCATGAGGAGGCCGTCGAGGCCCGAGATCGGCGACGGATCCGCAGCCCGCAGCTTGCCCAACCGGTGCATGACCGAGCGCTTGGCGTTGACCGCAGCGATGCCTTTCTTGAGCGCGTCTGCGGTCAGCTTCTTGCCGGTGAGCCCCTCGAGGTAGGTCCCGAAGCGCTTGAACTCGGCCCTCATCAGGGCCCGGCCCTCGGCGCTCTTGGTCTGCGGGAGATCCATGACGTAGAGATTCGGCACGAGGTCCTTGAAGATCTCGTAGCCCTTCTTCTTGCCGTCGCAGGTGTTCTCGCCGACGACCACGTCGCTCGCCGCGAGGTAGGGGCAGACGCGGGCGAGCGCGAATCCGAAGGCGCCCTTGATGAGCGCGCAGGTGTTGCGTGGCAGGTATTTCTCGGCCTCGGGCGTGGCGAACTCCGCACCCGCGCACAGCCCGACCAGAATGCCGTCGAGGGCGAGCACGAGCTCTTCGGGCACGAAGGTGCAGAAAGACCCCACGACCTTCCGGCCCGAGCTCCTCGCGTCCACCAGCTCCTTGATCCGCAGCCCGTGCACCTCGCTCATCACGAAGTCGAAGTACTTCATGCCTTCGGGCCGCTGGGGCTGCCGGGTGAAGGTCTGCTCGTAGAGCGGACCCAGGACGCCGAGCAACGCGTCGTGAGCCTCCAGGTCGAGGCCCAGCTCTTTCCACATCGGACGATAATCAGTCGACATTCGCGCATCTCCTTGGCAGCAGCGGATCTCGTCCGCCCGCGGCCCAGCGAGTGCGCTCAGACGGGCGACAGATCCAGGTTGGTGCGCGCCTTCCTCGGAGACCGACCGGTCTCCCGGAAAGCGCGTCAGTTACATCGGTTGATCCGAAACACCGTCATCGTTTCCTCATGCTCGTCCGGTTCCGTGCTCTGCAGGACGAGTGAACTTCGATACCGCCTATCACAGGTCGAGACGTCAAAGAAGTGGCTTGTTGTCCCGCCGGGCTGGATGAGGACCGAACCCCGGAGGGCGGCTCTCTCGACACCGCTGCCGTCCCCCCGCCCGGGAGGATCGACTCCGCCGCGCGCGCCTCCCGGTGGTTGGAAGGCGACGGACGCGTGCGCGCCAGCGGGCCGCGATCAGGTGTGGAATTGGGAGGGCGCGATCAGGGCAGGTCGAACCGATCGAGGTTCATCACCTTGTTCCACGCAGCGACGAAGTCGTGCACGAACTTCTCGTTCGCGTCGTCGCATGCGTAGACCTCGGCAATGGCGCGAAGCTGTGCGTTCGATCCGAAGACGAGATCGACACGGGTCGCGGTCCACTTCAGCTCGCCTGTGGCTCGATCGCGTCCTTCGAACACGTCCTCGGCTTCCGAGACCGGCTTCCACGCGGTGCCCATGTCGAGCAGGTGCACGAAGAAGTCGTTGGTCAGCGACTGCGCCCGCTTCGTCAGCACGCCGTGGGGCGTGTTGCCGAAGTTCGCACCGAGGGCGCGCATGCCGCCCACCAGGACGGTCATCTCCGGTGCGCTGAGCCCGAGCAGCTGGGCACGGTCCACCAGCAGCTCTTCGGTGCGCACCGCAAGCCCCGGCTTGAGGTAGTTGCGGAAGCCGTCGGCGATCGGCTCGAGCACGGCAAACGACTCCACATCGGTCTGGTCCTGCGTGGCGTCCATGCGGCCCGGCACGAAGGGAACCTGCACCTCGACACCGGCATTCTTCGCGGCGGCCTCGATCGCCGCGCAACCTCCGAGCACGATCAGATCGGCGAGCGACACCTTCATGCCGTTGGTGGCGGAGGCGTTGAACTCCTTCTGGATGCGCTCGATCGCGGCGAGCGCCTTGGCGAGCTGCGCGGGCTGGTTGACCTCCCAGTCCTTCTGCGGGGCCAGGCGGAGTCGCGCGCCGTTGGCGCCGCCGCGCTTGTCCGACCCTCGGAAGGTGGAAGCGGAAGACCAGGCCGTGTAGACCAGCTCCGGGATCGTGAGGCCGGAGGCCACGAGACGGGCCTTGAGCGATCGGATCTCCTCGACGCCGATGAGCTTGTGATTCACGGCGGGGATGGGGTCCTGCCAGATGAGCACTTCGCTGGGCACTTCGGGGCCGAGGTATCGGACGCGCGGGCCCATGTCACGGTGCGTGAGCTTGAACCAGGCGCGGGCGAAGGCGTCGGCGAACGCCGCCGGATCCTGTAGGTAGCGTCGCGCAATCGGCTCGTAGATCGGGTCGTAGCGCAGGGACAGGTCCGCTGTCGTCATCATCGGCCGGCGCTTCTTCGACGGGTCGTGCGCATCGACCACCATGTCTTCATCGGCGACGTCCTTGGCGAGCCACTGGTTGGCGCCGGCGGGGCTCTTGACCAGCTCCCACTCGTACTTGAACAGCACCTTCAGGT
>JAKLDZ010000280.1 GCA_022703255.1 Myxococcota bacterium
CCCCTTTGCCACGTCTCGGCCCCCGCGTCGAGATCCCGTTGCACCGCCTCCCCATTCATCCCCCCTGCACCGTTGTCTTCTCCGATTCGCTCGACGATCCTGCGCGGCCGAGAGAGGTGCCTCCCATGTCGACCCACGACGAGCCCATCCCCGAGTCCGAGCCTGCCATCGATCTCGATCGTCGAAGGCGCACCCGCCGCCTCGCACTCTTCGCCGGCGCGGGCCTCGTCGCCGTGGGCGTCGGCTTGTTCTTCGTCGTGCGCTCCATGGAGGCGAAGTCCCAGCAGCGCATCGACCAGGCCTGGGACCAGTTGTCGCGATGCATGGTGGGCGACGCTCCGCTCGCGGCAGGGGAGACGGCTCCGCTGCGGTTCCGCAACATCCAGCTCGCGGCCATGACGCTTCCGGCCGACAAGCGTGCGGAGGCCGGAGGTCTCCCCTGGCCTGCGCGCTGCGCTCCGGCGGCGCATGGGCTCTCCGAGGCGTTGCGCGAGGCGGGCCGCGCCTCCAAGGACGGCAAGGATCTCTCTGCCTCGGCCGAGGAGCTCGCGAAGCTGCTCAAGAGCATCGACGCTGACCCCGTGATCGCGGATCTGTCGTCTCCCGTACAATCCGTCTGGACCCTCGCGACCGACGCAGGTCTCACCGCGCACCCGGGGGCCGCCGGACCGGCGCCCATGGCTCCGGCGCAGCCCATGACGCTCGCGTCGCTTCGCCCAGACGACGCCATCACCCGCTCGTTCTTCGGCTTCAAGAACCTGTTCGACGAGGCCAACCCCGCGGAGGCGATCCGCTTCGTGGTCGAGGACAAGAGCGTGCCGGAGTCCCCCTTCGTCTGCACCGTCACCGCCGCTTCCGCTGCGTGCCGCAAGCTGCCTGCTCCTCTTGCGGCGGCCAACGGGCTGCGTCTGCTGGGGACCTCCGACGACGGCGTGGAGCCGTTGGTGTTCGCGGGCAACCGCGGCTCCGACGGAGTCTTCCGGTCGGACACCGGGGCGATGGTCGAGAAGATGTACTCCTACTCGGGCCAGGTGACGCGCGACGGAGCGGCGGCGATCCTCGGCTGGGACGAGGGGACGCGGGAGCTTCGGCTGCTGCGGCAGCAGCCGGGCAAGGCGGTGCAGACCCATCGGGTCAAGCTCGACCTCCGCATCGGCAACTTCTTCTACAGCACCGCCACGCTCTGGGATCAGCTCCTCGTGCGCGGCGTCAGCAAGGAGGGGGCGATCCGCCTGCTCGCGAGACCCGTCGATATGTCGGGTGGCGAACCATTCGGCCCCGAGCAGGACGTGGGCCCGCTCGGCCAGCGCGGTCCGGCCGGGGAGGGGACGCCGCACATCACCGGGTGCCGCACCTCGGAGGCGATCGTCGCCAAGGTCGAGGGCCACACGGACGAGTTCCTCACCTTCAAGACCTCGACGGGGTTCTCGCCGCCGGTGGTCGCTCCCGGGCGAGGAGGAATCCTGTCGTGCCGGGGCGCCGAAGCCACGCTCACGCAGGTGACGAGATCGTCGATCATCCAGGTGCGCTGCACTCCCGCGGGTTGCAGCGAGAAGGTCGTCGAAGCTGCGGAGGTCTTCGGCAAGGACAAGGAGCTCGCGGTGCGGGAGGGCTTCCTCGCGGGCGCGGACGTCGACGGCAAGCTGCTGGTGATCTGGGGGGCTGGAGAGCGAGGCGGCCTGCGGATGCGTCTCGCGCCGGCCGAGCAGCTCGCGAGGGCCACGGACACGGTGCTCTTCGACGATCTGGTGCAGGACCAGAAGCTGCAGAAGCTCAGCACGCTGGTCGAGATGAAGCTGCTGTCCCGCGGCAAGCTCGCGCTGCTGCTGCTGAGCACGCCGTCAGGGGTCCACGCGGTGCGTATCGACGCGTCGGGCAAGCCCTCGCCAGTCGTCGCGAAGTGGGCGAAGTAGGCGCCGCGGAACGTCAGCGGTTGCAGGTCTGCGAACGGCCGCCGTCGATCGGAACGATGACGCCGGTGGTCCATCCCGAGACCGGAGACAGCAGGAAGACGATCAGGTCGGCGACCTCGGAGGGTTGGCCCACGCGACCGAGGGGGTGGGTCGTGCGGCTGCGCTCGAGGAACGCGGCGTAGGCATCGTCGGCCATGCCGCCGCGACGATGCAGCTCGGTGACGACGACACCGGGGCTGACGGCGTTGACGCGCACGCCCTGGGGGGCGAGGTCGAGGGCGGCGCAGAGGGTGAGTTGCTCGACGGCGGCCTTGGAGACGCAGTAGCTCAGGAGGTTGGGGAATGCGCGTACGCCGGCGACGCTGGAGATGTTGACGACGGCGCCCTTGCGGGCGGCGAGGCTGGAGGCAGCGGCGCGGATCAGGCGCATCGGCGCGCGCAGGTTGATGGCAAGGTGCGCCTCGAAGGCTTCGTCGGTCGCGCCCGTGATCGTGTCGCCTCGCAGGATCCCCGCCGCGTTCAGGAGTCCGTCGATGCCGCCGCCGGACACCGCGTTGGCGTGCTCCACGATCTTCGCGGCCGCATCGGCAGCGGTGAGATCGGCGGTGTGCGGCGTGACGCTTCCCGCGGGCATTTCCTTGGCGAGGGCCTCGAGCCGAGCGGTGTCGCGCGCGACGGCGAGCACGCGGGCGCCTTCGGTGGTGAGGCGGGAGACGGTGGAGCGACCGATGCCGGAGGAGGCGCCGGTCACGACGTAGAAGCGGTCACGAATCTGGAGGTCCATGGCTCGGGTCGTACGACGCGGTGCGACCCGGGGTCAACCATGGTGGGGGCAGGGGCAGGGAGCTCGCGGGTGAGGCGACGAGGGGAGCGCCGAGGCGGGGCGCGGAGGGATCAGTCGTAGTACTCGTTGCCCAGGTGGGTGATGAGCTCTTCGCCCATCATCCAGCGCATGGTGTTCTTGAGCTTCATCGACTGGATGAACAGGTCGTGCTCGGGGTAGAGGCCGGGGGCGTGCATCGGGCTCTTGAAGTAGAACGAGAGCCACTCCTGGGTACCATGGAACTTGGCGCGTCCGGCCAGGTCCATGAGCAGCGCGAGGTCGAGCACGATCGGCGCGGCGAGGATCGAGTCGCGGCACAGGAAGTTGACCTTGATCTGCATCGGGTAGCCGAGCCACCCGAAGATGTCGAGGTTGTCCCAGCCTTCCTTGGCGTCGCCCCGCGGCGGGTAATATTCGATCCGCACCTTGTGGTACATCTTCTCGTACAGATCCGGATAGACCTCCGGCTGCAGAATGCTGTGCAGCACGCCGAGCTTCGAGACCTCCTTGGACTTGAACGACTCCGGATCGTCGAGCACCTCGCCGTCGCGGTTGCCGAGGATGTTCGTCGAGAACCACCCAGACAGACCCAGCATCCGCGCCTTCAACCCCGGCGCCAGGATCGTCTTCATCAGCGTCTGGCCGGTCTTGAAGTCCTTGCCGCAGATGGGGACGTTGAGCTCGCGGGCCAGGTCCCACACCGCCGGGAAGTCCACCGTGAGGTTCGGTGCGCCGTTGGCGAAGGGCACGCCTTCCTTGAGGCAGGCCCACGCGTACATCATCGAGTTGGAGATGGCCGGGTCGTTCTCCCGCAGGCCCTTCTCGAAGGCCGCGACGGAGGCGTGCACCGGGCCGGGCTCGATGTAGACCTCGGTGGAGCCGCACCACACCGCGACGAGCCGATCGCAGCCGTTGTCACGCTTGAAACGGCGGATGTCGTCGCGCAGGGCCTCGACCATGTCGGCCTTGGAGGGCGCGCTCTTGATGTGCGTTCCGTGCAGGCGCTTGACGTATTCCGGATAGAACACGGCCTGCATCGGCTTGACCGCCTCGAGCTCGTCGCGGATCACGTCGATGTGCTCGCGCTGCAGCACTTCGGCGTGACGGGCGGACTCGTAGGCGGAGTCGGCGAACAGATCCCATCCACCGAACACGACCTGATCGAGGCTGGCGAGGGGCAGGAAGTCGCGGATGAACGGGGAGCGCTTGTCGGTGCGCTTGCCCAGCCGGATGGTGCCGAGCTGCGTCAGCGAGCCGAAGGGTTTGCCGAGCCCTTTGCGGGCCAGCATGCAGCCGGCGATGAACGTGGTGGCGACCGCGCCCATACCGGGCAGGAGGATGCCGAGCTTGCCTTCGGGGCGTTTGATTTCTACGGGCTGTTTCACAACGACCTCTGGGTTCTGGGTGCACTGACGCACAAGGCGTCCCCGGCGCCGCGCGTCGGAGGCGCACCGCGGTAGCAAGGACAGTGCCTGTACACCCGTCGGGACCACCATGGGAAGCCCCGAGCGACCCGGGCGATGAACTGTCGGCCTTTCGACAGCCCCCGCGCCGTCGCCGCACCCCTCTGACCTCTCGATGCGGTTGGCAGAGCGGCCCGAAACGTGTAAGCCGCGCGGCCACCCATGAAGCTCTTCGACGCGTATCGCGCTTCCCTCAAGTCTCTCGCGGTGGAAGAACCCATCGACGTCTTCGTGCATCGCCCCCTCGGCTTTCTCGTCGCCAAGGCCAGCTTCCCCACCCCGATCTCCCCCAACTTCATCACCCTGATGTCCATCTTCGTGGGAGTCGGCGGGGGCCTGATGCTCCTCACCAACTGGCCGCACAAGATGCTGTGGTGCGGCTTGCTGGTCTTCCTGTCCGCGGTGCTGGACTGCGCCGACGGCCAGCTCGCGCGCATGCGCAAGACCTCGTCGGCGTTCGGGCGGATGCTCGACGGAACCGCGGATCTTCTCGTGACGGCGGTGGTGGCGCCGCTCAGCATCTACATCGTGTGGCAACGCCACAACACCCCGACGTGGCTGTCAGTCACGGTGATCGTCGTCGGATTCCTGACGGTGCTGACGAGCTCGAATCACACGAGCATGTACGACCATTTCAAGAACGTGTACTTGCGGTTCACGCAGTCGGGGTACACGGACGGCGAGGATTACGAGACGGCGCTGGAGCGGTGGAAGGCGACGCGGGCCGAGCAGACCTGGTGGAAGCGCATCTCGTGGCGGATCTACCTGTTCTATGTCTCCGGGCAGCGCGACTACGCCAGGAAGTACGATCCGTGGACCAGCTATCGGTTCAGCCTCTTCCCACCGTATGACCCCGAGCGGGCGGCCATCTACCACAAGCACGCCGAGCCCGTCTTGCGCGTCTGGAGGACCTTCTTCGGCTTCGGATCGCTGGTGTTCGGCCTCGCGCTCTTCAACGCGATCGACCAGGGCGAGATCTTCATCGTCTACCGACTCGTGGTCCTCAACGCGATCTTCTTCTTGTATCTGCGCCCCGCCCAGCGCCGCGCCTCCAAGGCGGCGTTCCAGGAGATGGGCGTGCACCTCCCCGACCAGCCGGAGACGAATCCAGCATGAATCCCCAGCACTCGTCTGCAGAAGTCGCGGTCATCCTCGTCGCCGGCATCGGCCAGCGCCTGCGACCCCTCACCCTCGAGCGCCCCAAGGCCCTCGTCCCGGTCGGCCCCGAGACCATCCTTGGACGCGCCGTGCGCCTGTTGATCGAGCATGGTGTCCGGGAGCTGGTGCTCGCCACGGGATTCCGGGACGACGCGGTTCGGGGGGCGATGCGGGAGTGCCCGATCCCTGTGCGCTACGCGCACAACCCCGACTACCTGACGACGCAGAACGCGGTGTCGTTGCTGCACTGCCGGGAAGCCGTGGGAGGGCGGAGCTTCTACAAGCTCGATGGCGACGTGCTGTTTCATCCGGAGATTCTGGGGCGGTTGGACGCGAGCGGGGGGGCGCTTGCGGTGGCGGTGGATCCCCGGGCGAACCTGGGAGCCGAGGAGATGAAGGTGAGGTTGGCTCCGAACAGCGCCTCGATCACGGCGTTCGGCAAGGGGCTCGACCCTGCGGCGTGCTTCGGGGAGAGCATCGGCATCGAGCGGGTGGCCGGGGAGGCGGTCGGCCGGCTGTTCGAGGCGTTGGGGGAGTCCCACGCGCGGGGCGAAACGAACCTGTACTACGAGGACGTCTACAGCCGGATGATCGAGGCGGGGCTGGAGGCGCGAGCGGTCCCGGTAGGCGATCTCGGCTGGACCGAGGTGGACACGCCGGCTGATCTGGAGGCGGCGGGGGCGCTGGTGGGGTCGGGGCGCTTGGGGGGCGGGGTGCGTAAAGTTTGACGCACCGGGGTGGCACTCAAGTTGCTGAACGCGGGATCATGACCGGACGTAACGAGTCCGGTGGGTATCAGGAGGCCAGAACGGAAGAGAGAACGACGGGAGAGTGAGAAAGAAGTCCTCGAATCTCCCGTCGAATGGCCGCCCTGATAATAGTGGAATAGTCAGATTGTATGGCGGTCCGGGCGGGCCTGCGACGGGAACTGTGTGACTCCGTTGCAACACCCCTGTGGCCCGGAAGCGACAGGGGTGAGTTCCTAACGTGTCGAGAAGGCAGCGGAAATTCCCTTCAAGAAGGTTGCCGGAACTCCCGCCGCCGTGCTAGAGGGCGTCACCGCTTGCAGAAGCTTGAACGAACGAAGGACACTGACCATGGCTGAGCGCGGACCATCAAGGGCGATCATTCTGGCGGCTGGAACCGGTTCCCGGCTCGTCGCCCAGGAGACGTATCCCAAGCCGTTGAAGCCCGTTGCCGGGGTGCCGCTCCTCGTCCGCATCCTTCGCACCCTCCAGTCCGAGGGGATCCGCGAGGCGGTCGTCATCGTCGGCTACCGCGGCGAGCAGATCAAGAAGGCCCTGCTGGCCGAACCCTCTCTCGCCCTGCGCCTTCACTTCGTCCAGAACGACGACTTCGACCGCAAGAACGGCGTCTCGCTGTTGAAGGCGGCCTCCTTCGTTGACGGCGACTGCCTCCTGTCCATGGCCGACCACCTCTACTCTCCCGAGCTGGTGCGGCGTCTGCGTCAGTTCGAGCTGGGACCCGGCTGCTGCGTGCTCGGCGTGGACCGGGACATCGACCGTTGTTTCGACCTCGACGACGCGACGAAGGTCCGTCTGGCCGGCTCGTTGATCAAGGACATCGGCAAGGATCTCGGCTCCTACGATGCCATCGACACCGGGGTGTTCCGGATCGGTCCGGCCCTGATCAAGGAGCTGGAGCGCATCCAGGAGGCGACCGGGGACTGCTCGCTTTCCGACGGCGTGCGGGCGTTGGCGGCGCGTGGGCTCTTCCTCGCGGGGGACGTCGGCGATGCGCGCTGGATCGACGTGGACACTCCCGACGCGCTGCAGCGTGCGGAGGCGATGATTCGGGTGTTCGGCGACACGCTGGGCGACGAGCCTGGGGTGTCCCACGGTCCAATCGAGCCCGAGGCGATGGAAGCCTTTGCGCCCACCTGGATCCGGGGGTTGCAGCCCTACAACGAGGAGCACTTCGAGCTCGCCGGCAAGCACGGCGTCGCCCGGATGATGTCCAACGAGAACCCCTTCCCCCTCAGCGACCGCGTCATGCAGGCGGTCATCGAAGTGGCGCGGCGCGGCAATACCTACCCAGGCGGCTCTGCGGTCTTGCGGGGCAAGCTCGGCCAGCGCGAGGGCTACGACGAGAACTACGTCACCCTGGGCAACGGCTCCACCGAGCTCATCGACGTGATCGTGCGGACCTTCGTCTCGGCGGGTGAGGAGGTCTTGCTGAGCGTCCCGACCTTCTCGCTCTACGAGAACCGTACGCGGGCCATCGGCGGAGTGCCGGTGCTGGTGCCGATGACCGAGGACCTCGGCTTCGACATCCCGGCCCTGATCGGGGCGGTGACCGAACGCACGAAGCTCATCTTCCTGTGCACGCCGAACAACCCCACGGGCAATC
This sequence comes from Myxococcota bacterium, assembly GCA_022703255.1. GTDB lineage: Bacteria > Myxococcota_A > Polyangia > Polyangiales > Polyangiaceae > JACRCQ01. Next base: position 7,728 of record JAKLDZ010000280.1, read on the forward strand.
GTCTCGACGAAGAGTCCGTGCGCCGGATTCTCGGTCTGGGTCTGCCGACGGTGATCGACGAAGCCTACGTGGAGTTCGCGGGCGAAAACGGCGTGCCGGGGATGGCGCGCAGCCGCATCCGCCTGGTTCCCGACCACGACAACCTCATC
>JAKLDZ010000281.1 GCA_022703255.1 Myxococcota bacterium
CCATCCTGCAGAGAGCCATCGCCGTCGATCCCTACGTCTGCTCTCCTTCCGCAGCAGAGATCTTCGGTGGCCCCGCGGAACGTGGCATCCGCACGATCCACGGCAGCATGCCCCACTACGGCTTGTACGACGGGCCGATGCGCTATCACGTGCAGCGCACCGACGACGGATGGATCGTCCGGTTGCGGATCGCGGTGCGTTTCCCGAACCGCGACACAGAGCTGGAGCTGCCCGACTGCTCGCTTCGAGAGCGGTTCGAGGGACCTGTCGGATGCTGGGGAATCCCCTTTGAGCAGGCGACGGGCGTAGAGTCGTGTCCCGACGTCGGCCGCTTCCGGGCCGTGGCTACCCGACACAACGTGAGCGCGCTGCTGGCCCACTGGTCCACCGAGGCAGAGGGACTCTGGAACCGCGATGCGCAGCGCTTCGGGCTCCCGATCCGCTACGACTTCGATTTCATCGAGGCGCCGGAGCGGGGGTGGATCGACGCGGATGCGACGTTGCCGCTGGAGCCGACCTGTGGCCGGACGCCGTACTTTCGATCGCTGCGCAGCGGGTGGTCCATTCCGGTGCTCGCGCACGAGATCGGGCATTGGCTGGGGCTGCTCGACGAGTACGAGATGCTGTCGGGGATCGCCGGGTTCTACCCGAAGACACCGTTCCCCGGAGCGGAGGTCAGCCGCATGGGGCTGTCGATGAAGAGGGAGACGGTCGTGCTCCCCCTGCACCACTATCTGGTGCTGCGCAGATATGCGTGCCCCGAGCCCGAGAGCCGCGATCCCTACGGGCACCTTGGCCCGTGACGGGGGCTATCCGTGGGTGGCGTATGACAGGCGCAGTCGCTCGAGCGCGACGTCGGCAGGGATCTCCAGCGCAGCCGCCGCGCGAAGCAGGAACCCCGACTCCGTCGGATGCACCACGTCGTCGGCTCGCATCACCCGGATCACGATGTCGAGTGCGCTCATCCGGAGACGCTCGTCGGACAAGCGCTTGCGGATGCTCTCGAGGCGACGCTCCCGCCCCTCCTCCAGGAGGGACGTCCCGATCTGCTCGATCATCAGGTCGATCGTCTCGGGGGACAGCGCGCCTCGCGTGGTGGCAGTGAGGTGATCGCGGAACACCGCGCGCTCCGGGGGTGTCACCGTCCCGTCCGAGTAGGCCGCGAGAAACATCAGCTCGAGCACCGCCTCGAGCTTCGGCAACTCCAGATCAGCCAGCGAAAGGATCGTCGAGTCCTTGTCCACGGCGCCAGCCTACCACCTGACCTTCGCCCCGCGCCAGCCGTCCGACCCCTCAGAAGCAACGCATCCACACACAGTCGAGACCGTCGAGCAGCATGTGGATCAGCAACCCCACGCCCACCCAGCGCGTGGGGCGCCAGGCAACGGCCACGGCGTACACCAGGATCGCGGGCCATGTGTGCAGCGGATGGAACCCGAGGCTGCAACGATTCGGATCGAATACGGGATCGGCGAGCAGGTGATCCAGGTCCACGATCATGGTCGCCATCATCACCAGCCAGGCCCGCAGCCAGCGATCGCGCCGCGCCGCGCGGGCCACCGCCGCGGGCACCACCGCGTGCAGGGCAAGGTGCACCGCGGTCCGGATCACTCCGCCTCGACATGCATGGTTCGTCTCACGAAACGATTCAGAACCGCAGCTGACCCGTCAACCCGGCGCCGGTCATCGACGGCGCCAGCCCCAGGCTCCAGCCCGACGAGCGATGCGCGCTCCACACCGGAGCTTTCAGCACTTCGTACTCGGGCTTGAAGCTGGTCCCGAACATCACCCATCCGACCGGAGTCGCCGTGAGCCCCGCCGCCATCATCCCGATCCCGGTCCATGCCACGTGCTCGCGGCTGCTGCTGGAGCCGTCACACCCTCCATTGCACGATGACGCCAACGCCACCACCAGGCCCACCAGCATCACCACCGGCCCCGCGATGCCCAGCGTCAGCCCTGCGCTGCGCTTGTCCCGCGTGTCCGGATCGAACTGGATCGTGCTCGGCGCATTGATCGTGATCATGCGCGACCCCGACAGCGTCGTGTCCGTTTCCGTCACCACGAACCGGTACTCGCCGCGCGGAAGCACCACCCTGCACGAGCCCGGACACGACACGTACGGCGCGTCACGCCCCGCGCGCGCCTTCGCCGCGTACACCCGGTAGCCTACCCCGGGCGTGTCACTCGTCAGATCCACCGCGTACGCCGGCTCCCCTTGCTGCCCTGCCGAACCCCACGAATGACCGTCCCACACCCAGGCCGCGTTGCCCGGATCCACCGCCTGCTGCGCCCCGCCCGCCCGCACCGGCGCCGCCACGGCCGCAGCAGGACCCGCTTCCTGGGCCGCCGCCACCGTCGAGACGACCAGCGCGGCACACACCACCGCCAGCATCCGCCCCCAACGCCGCATCATCATCGTTCCTCCGTCATCCACCCGAGCGTATCGCACCGGGCATGACGCCGGAACGTCCAATCCCACCGTCGTGCTCGCCGTGGCTCCCTCCGGTCTCAGGGGGCTTCTTCGTCGACCGCGACATCCCCATCATCAGCACCAGCCCCAGCGACTGGTAGACCAGCTTTCGCAGCCGGCGAACGACCTCGAACGACAGGCCTCCCGCCGCGGACATGCCCAGCATGCCGAACACCACGTAGGAGCTGCCCTCGAGGAATCCCTCACGCGCCGGCAGAACCATGAGCAGGTAGTTCGCCAGGGAGGTCGCCGCGTACACCATCGAGACGTCCGCGAGCCCGCACGGAAGCGTGAGGCTGCGCAACACGATGTACGCCTCGAGCACCTGCAGCAGCCGGCCGAGCGTCAGCCAGAACATCGCCCGGAGAAGGTCGGGTCTGTGGAACGCGATCAACGAGCGATCGATCCGACGCGCGCCGTCGAGCCACGCAGCAGAGGGCCTCAGCCTGCGCACAGGAATGCGCGAGGTCCATCCGAGCACACGCTCGGTGATGCGGAGCCGGAGCAGTGCGCCGAGACCCAACGTTCCGACGAGCACCACGAGCCCCAACGCGAGGGTGCATTCCGCCGCGGGCGAGGGGAACCGCGCGGACATCACGCCGAGCAGGGCCCCCACGAGCACGACGACGCCCGTGCTGAGCATGTGCAGGTAGTTGAAGAACAGCAGCGACGAGACGATGGTCGTGGGATGGGCGTGGCCGCGCAGGAGGTTGGCCTTGGCAAGCTCACCCGATTGTCCGGAAGGAAGGATGCCCGCCACCGACAGGCTCGCAAGCCCGGTCAGCAGCAGGCGTCCGTAGCCCGGACGGTCATCGCGCGGAAACGTGTGCAACCAGCCGCGGCAAGAGGTCGCGTTCGAAAGGAGCTCGACCAGCAACACGAGCCAGAAGACGGAGCCGACCTGCCAGAGCTGGGAAGCCAGACGCGCGGCGCCCACCTGCGCGATCAGGAGGCCAAGCGCGATCAGTCCGACGCCCACGAAGAGCAGGTTGATGGCGGTACGGCTCGACGCCTTCATCGATCGCCCTTGGGGAGGGCACTTCGGGGACTGATGTATCGTGGCACGATATTCGTCAGTAGCACGGAGTCCTGCCGTGCGCATTGCGCGAAAACAGCGATGTTTGTCGGGGTATTCACGCACTCCGCAGTGTCGGACGTCCGACACCGCGGGACCGCACGGGCCGCGAAGCCAGCCGCTGCGATGCTCGCGGCCCTTCAGCGCTGCGCCGATAGTCCCCGCGCCTCCGCCAGCGCGCTTGCCAGCGCCGACGCGATCGCCGCGGACATCGCTTCGAGCGTCTCGTCTTCCGTCCACCGCAGCGCTTCCACCGCGTGCAAGGCGTTGTGGGTCTCGAGGATCACCGCGGGCATCGACGTCCTGCGCAGCACGAAGATGCGCTTGTCCATCGCGTGCCGATCCACGAAGACGCCGTCGCGGTCCTGCGCAGCAGCGTAGACCTGCCCGTACTCGCTTCCGCCATAGGCGACGAAACCAGCGCTCGCCAGCTCGACAGCCACGTGCCTCGCGAGTCTCCCGCGCCCTTCCACCAGCTCGGGCGAACCCTCGTCGGAGTACAGCACCGCGAATCCGACGCCGCTGTCCGCCATCGGGCACGTCTGCCCCTTCCGCGGGCTCCACACCCCGGCGTTCCCCCTCACGTCCGAGTGGACGCTCACGAACGCGTCCGCTCCCCACTCCTGCGCCGCGCGCACGCGCTCGGGGTAGCTCGCTGCGCCGTCCTTCCGGCTCACTCTTGCTTCGAACCGGCCGGTGGACTCCAGCCGTGACGCCAGACGGATCGCCGCTCGCAGCGTGAAGTCCTGCTCGTCCTCGCAGAAGGCAGACAGGTTCCCCGTATTCCCTTCGGCGCCGTGCCCTGCGTCCACGTAGACGCGCCGCATTCCGAACCCATCGGGAAACACAGGTGCTTTCGGGTGCAGTTGGAAGGAGGGCGACGGCCACCCGGTCGCCGCCACCGCAGGGGCATCGGACGTCGTGCCGCGAAGCAGCAACATCGCGATCGCCACCGCCGTCGCGATCGAACCCACGCCCAGCCACGCTCGCCGAGTCACCGCGTCATGGTAGCCCGGACGTCGGTATCCCGAGAAATTCCAGGGCAACCGCGCTCGTGCACCCCGCTTCCTCCCCGGCTCGAACGCCACTACCTTGTCGTCCCATGCGCGCCCTGTACTTCGACGGCTCCACCGCCAGGCTCGTTGAGCGTCCCGAACCCCAGCCTCCCGACGGTTGGTGCATCGTACGTCCCCGTGTGGCTGGCATCTGCAACACCGACCTCGAGATCCTCCGCGGCTACATGGCCTTCGTGGGCGTCCTCGGTCACGAGCTGGTGGGCACCGTCGTGCGCGGTCCCGATGCGTGGATCGGGAAGCGGGTCGTTGCCGACATCAACTTCGCATGCGGTCACTGCTCCGCATGCGAACGCGGTCTGGGCAGGCACTGCGCCCTTCGCACCGTCATGGGGATCGCCGGCGCCCAGGGCGCCTTCGCCGACTCCGTCCCCGTCCCGGTCTGCAACCTCCACGAGGTTCCTGCCTCCGTCACCGACGAGGACGCCGCGTTCTGCGAACCCCTCGCCGCAGCCTTCGAGATCCTCGAGCAGGTCCACGTCCACGCGCGCACCCGAGCGATCGTCCTCGGCGACGGCAAGCTCGGACTGCTCGTCGCCCAGGTCCTGCACGCCGCGGGCGCCGATCTGATCGCTGTCGGCAAGCACCCCCAAAAACTCGCCATCCTCGAGCGCAGGGGGCTCTGCACGTGCTCCCTCGACGCGCTGGGCGATCGGCGTGCCGAGCTCGTCGTGGAGGCCACCGGTGCGGCGTCGGGGTTCGAGCAGGCGCTGCGCTGCGTGACCCCGCGCGGAACCATCGTGCTCAAGAGCACCGTCGCCGACCCGATCAACCTGCACTTGTCCCGGATCGTGGTCGACGAGGTCTCCGTCGTCGGATCCCGCTGCGGGCTCTTCCAGCCAGCCCTGCGCGCCCTCGCCGCCGGCGCCGTCGACGTCGCATCGCTCGTCTCTCACGTGATTCCCTTCGACCGCGCAGAGGAGGCGCTTCGCCTCGCCGCAGAGAGGGGCGCGATGAAGGTCCTGCTGTCGATGCGGTGATTCGCTGCACGGTTGCGGTCTCGCGCCGCTCGCAGCACGATGCCGGAATGGTCGCCCGTCGATTGCTTGCCTCGCTCCTGCTCGCCGGTCTCGGCGCGGGCGCCTGTGTCGTCCACACCCCAGCCCCCACCCCCGCCGCCCCACGGACCGTCGTCGAGCCCACTCCTCCCCCATCCTCGTCGGCGGCGCCCATCGCAACGCCCACCGTTGTTCCCGGCGTTCCCGTCGAGCTCTACGTCATGTCCGAGTGCCCGTTCTGCCCCGCCGCGGTCGAAGCCATGGCGGGTGCGATGCACCTGCTCTCCCCCCACGTCGCAGCTTCCCTCGAGTTCGTGGGCGAGGTCGATGCCAAGGGCCTCGCGTCGATGCACGGCGCCCGAGAGGTCGCAGGCGACGTCGCACAGATCTGCGCAGCCTCGATCGCGCCCGATCGCGCACTCGACTTCGTCGTCTGCCAGAACCGTCGGCCCGAGCCGGTCGACGAGAGCTGGGCGGCCTGCGCCGACGAAAACGGGATCCCGTCCGCGCGCCTGCGCGCGTGTGTCGAAGGTCCCGAGGGCACACGGTTGCTCGCTGCGTCGTTCGAGCGCGCTCGTTCCCGCGGTGTGCGCGGCACCCCGACCGTCCTCGTCGCGGGCCGCAAGCACGAGGGTGTGCGAACCCCTACCGCGTTCGCCCGGGCCATCTGCGCGGCCTCCGACCCGCCTCCGGCGTCTTGCGCACGGCTTGCACCTGCGGTGCCCGTGGCGATCACCGTCCTCTCCGACTCGCGCTGCAAGGACTGCCACCCGGAGCGCCAGGAGTCGATGCTTCGCATGCGGATCGAACGCCCTGTGTTTCGCTGGCTGGACTACGCGTCGCCCGAAGGTCGGGCACTGTACGACGCAACCGCGCCGGGCACGCTGCCGGCAGTGCTGTTCGACGCCTCGCTCGAGGCGGATCCGGATGCGCTCGCGTCGTTCGGAGATGCCACGCGTCTTGCGGGCGGGCATCGGATCCTGCAGTCCGGGGCGGGGAGCTGGAACCCGCGGTGCGCCGATCGGGGCGGCTGCGCGCTCTCCGAGTGCGGCAATCACTGGGTCTGTCGCAAGGAGTCCCCAGGAAAGCTCGAGCTGTTCATGATGTCCCAGTGCCACTTCGCCGCTCAGCGCGTCCAGCAGTTGCGCGATCTGCTCAAGACCCTCGGCCCGGTCGATCTGTCCGTCGAGTTCATCGGCGCTGTCGGTCCGTCGAATGCTCTCTCCTCCATGCACGGTCCCGCCGAGGTGGCCGAGGACCTTCGCCAGATCTGCGCCCAGAAGCACTACCGCCAGGGGCGCAGGTTCCTGCAGTACGTGGCGTGCCGGTCGGCCGACTACCGCAGCGACGACTGGCGGGCATGTACGGGCGCGCGCACCGGGATCGACCCTCGTGTGTTGCAGCGTTGCGCCGAGGGGGAGGAAGGCCGCGCCCTGCTCACGGCGTCGTTTCGACGCAGCCAGCAACTCGGCATCGCCGCGAGCCCCACGTTCGTCGCCAACCGCCTGCACAAGTTCAGCGCTCGCGATGCCGACGCGATCCGCACCAGCTTCTGCGAGCACAACCAGGCTTGGAAGGGGTGTCCGCGCAGATAGCTCGCCGGCCCGCTCCGCTCACCCATCCACTCCGTGCACCGCGAGCATCTCTCTGCTACCCCGATCCGCCTGCGCACCAAGGAAGCCGCCCCATGCCCCTCACCGTCAATGGCGATCCCCACCCCTGGCGCGAAGGCCTCACCGTGCAGGCCTTGCTCGTCGAGAAGAACTACACCTTCCCCCTGCGCGTCATCTTCGTGAACAAGCAGTTGGTCAAGAAGGAGAACATCCCGACCACCGTGCTGCACGACGGCGACCAGGTCGAGGTCGTCCACCTCATCGGCGGCGGCTGATTCCGAACCGCTCCGTCTCCCCCCGGCTACCTCGTCACCACGTCCCTCACGTACGTGTTCACCCGCAGGCTCACGTGCCAGCTCGCCCCTTCTTCCCCTACGTCCGCCTCCACCGTGAAGCGGACCGGCGAGCCGATGTCCGTGCCCACCATGTCCATCGTCACCGTCGCAGGCGTACGCTCCGTCTTCGATGACACGGCTGCCACCTTCGGTACGAGCAACTCGAACCCCAGCGCGTCGCCACCGAGTGATCGCACGCCCTGCTTGATGTTCTCCGGGCTCGCCACCAGCACCACCGACGCGCGAGGCTCGGTCGCGATCGTGTAGGGAGGCCACGGCGCCGATGCC
>JAKLDZ010000282.1 GCA_022703255.1 Myxococcota bacterium
CATGGGCGTCGTGCCCCCGCAGCCCGGCTTCCTCGAGGGCGTCATCGCCCTGTGCAGCGAGCACGGCGCCGTCTCGATCTTCGACGAGGTCATGACCGGCTGCCGCTTGTCCCTCGGCGGTGCGCAGCAGCGTTTCGGCCTGCGCCCCGACATGACCTGCCTCGGAAAGATCATCGGCGGCGGCCTGCCCCTCGCAGCCTACGGCGGCAAGGCCGAGATCATGGCGATGATCGCCCCCGAGGGCCCGGTCTACCAGGCCGGCACCCTGAGCGGCTGCCCGGTCTCGGTCGCAGCCGGGCTGGCCACCCTCAACCTGCTCGATGATTCGGTCTACGAACGACTCGAGTCGCTGGGAGCCAGGCTGCAAGAGGGGCTTTGCCGCGCCCTCGCCGATCACCACGTGACCGGCTGCGTGCAGCGCGTGGGCTCGATGATCACGCTCTTCTTCTGCGAGGGGCCGGTGCGCTGCTGGACCGACGCCGCCCGGTCCGACACGCGGCGCTTCGCCGCCTGGCACAGAGGGATGCTCTCGCGCGGCTTCTACTGGCCCCCCTCCCAGTTCGAGGCGGCATTCCTCTCCGTCGCCCACACCGACGCCGACATCGACGCGACCGTCCGCGCCGCCTCCGAAGCCCTCGCCGCAGCGTCCTGACCCCGAAGGTCCTTCAGTCCCTCGGCGGGTTCTCCGCCACCCAGTCGAGACCGTCCTCCACCCACGCCTCGTAGTCCGCAGGACTCCCGGGGTGCGCCTTCAAGACCTCCATCGAGCGCAGATCGATGAGCGCATTCCACGGCACCGCCGACACGCTCGCTACCGTCGAGAGCCGCTTGCCCTCCACGTCGAACACCACCGTGAACGACGTGGCGTGCGCGTCCACCCACCGATCGAGATCCTCCAGGCTGATCGCCCAGCTCGGCTCGTACCCCTCCATCAACGCCTGCACGACCTGCACGCCCTTCGCCCTGAGCGACTCGTGCACCTTCACCATCGCATCGGTCTGCGCGGAGCAGTGAGGGCACCAGGCGACCGCGGCCATCAGGTGCAGCACCTTGCGTTTGGAGCCCGACGGGTCGAACAGGTCGGCCATGCTGACGACGCGCAGGCCCTGGCTGCGGTCGGAGTCGGGATACCCCTGGAACGCGAAGTTGGGGATCCGCTGGCCCGGGGCCGAGGTGCTGCGCGGTCGCGCGCCCAGGTCCTCGGTCGGATAGGCGATGCCCTCCGGATTGGTGCTGCTGGGCTGTACCTCCACGTCGTCGAAGGGCGGGGGTGGCTGCGCGTCGTCGCCACACCCGGCGACGGCGACGAGCAGCGAGGTCAAGATGAGGGGAATCGGACGGTGCACGCGGGGAAGCCTACTGCGCCTGAGAGCCGTCCACCACCCGCGCTCCCAGCTCGAAGCCGGTCAGCGTGCGGGCGAGGCCGGTATCCAGGTCCACGAAGGTCAGACGCCCCTCCGGGTGCTTCTGCGCGACAAAGGCGCGCTTGACGTCGCCGAGCACGCCGACCGCGAGGGGAGGGCTCGCCAGCTCGTAGCGATCGACCTGTTGTGTCGGCATACGAACCAGCCACGCACCGTAGATCTTCCTCGAATCGTCCTTCTCCGCCACCACCGCGTGCTGTCCGTCGGGCGCGATGGCCACCGCCGTGGGCGGCGCGAGCGTGGCCTGCAGCCGGGCCGGAAGCTCCGGCGCCATGCGCAGCACGCCGAAGGCGCCCGGAATCGACGCGCCCCCGTCGAGCGCTTCCGCATCGTGCAGGAGGATCGCCCCCGTGCCGTCGCGCGACACGAACACCCCGAGCACCGGCGCGTGAAGCTTCATCGTCCGGTACGCCGGCGGCTCCGTCGAGTACTCCAGCCGCGTGATCCGGTACTGCTCCGCGGCGTTCGAATACAGCATCGCCACCTCGGCCTCCGCTGCCATCGCCACCGACCCGATCACCGCGTCGTCCACCTTCACCACCGTCAGCGCCGACGGATCCTCCGCCACCTCCGGCAGCCTCAGGATCACCGCCTCCTGGCTGTCCCGAACCACCGCCACCGCACGCAGCCCGTCGGGCGACAGGTCGAGATCCGTCACCGGCCCCGACAACGTCACCGCGCTGCGCTTGTCGGCCTCCAGATCCACCACCGTGACCTCGCTGCTTCCATCGCGGCGCACCAGCGCGAGCTTGCCGTCGGGGGTCACCGACACGTCGCGCGATCCCGGATCCTCGAGGGGATCATCGGAGAGCGCAACGAGCTTCGAGGCAATGGGTCCCCCCGTCGCCGCCAGATCGATCACCGATACGCCGTCCTGCGTGACCGCGTAGGCGCGCGTCGCGTCTGCGGAGAAGCTCACGGCCACCGGCCGGTAGCCCACCGACAGGCGTGTGGAGGACTCCTGCCCCGCGGTCAGACGCAGCACCGCGATGTCCTGGTAGCCCATGGCGAGCGGCGGGGTCTCGCCCTTGCGGTAGTCTCCCCACGCGATGGCCCAGTCTCCCTTTGCTTCGAGCGCCCACGCGTTGCTCCCGGGCGCCACCGGCAACTCCAGGCTGTCGATGTTCCCGTCGGCGTCCGCCCGCAGCAGCGTCGCATCCGAAGACTGCACGTTGATCACGATCGCCGTGTCCGTTCCCGCCCCGGGGACGGCCGAGAGCCACGTGGGGCCATGGCCTGCCTCGGTCGTCCTGACCTCGAGGGTCGCGGCGTCCACGTAGGCGACCCTGCCGCTCAACGGGTTCGCCACCCACACGTACTTGCCGGTGGCCGCGGGGAACTCGTAGGCGCTCTCGACCTCCTTTTCCGGCGGCAGCTCCGACCCCGCGTCGATCGAGGTGGAGCCGGCAGCGCCACCGCCGCCCGCCTCGTTGCCCGGCTCGGGGTACTTCGGTCCCGACGATGCCCCCATCATCGACTCGTCATCGGCCGCGCACCCCGCGGCCCACACCATCAGCCCGGCAGCCCCGAGCGCCGCCAGCACCGTCAGCCCTCTACGCTTGCTGCCGCTCATGATCGCCTCCTCAGAACGTCATGGCCGCGCCCACGCGCAGCAACAGCCCGTTGACCGCAAGGGTGCCCAGCGACAGTTGGTGTCGTGAGCCTGCGCTCGATTCGTCCGCGTTCGCCTTGAGCACGATGTCCTTGCTCTGCGTGAACCCGTAGCCGAAGTCGGTCCACAGCCACCAGCCCGGCACCGGATTCGCCCCGAGGGTCCTGACGAAGTTCCACGCGACCCCGGCCGTGGCGTCCATCCCGAACCGCCAATCCACCTGCTCGAGCGTGCCCGCGGCCGAGGGCTCGTCGATCGATGCGGCCACGCGGGCGGCATGGGGGACCAGCTTGAGCGACGCGTACACGTTGTTGTGGAGGTGGTATCGCCCTTCGAGCACGGCGCCCGGACGAAGGACGTAGATGTCGCTCGGCGCGCCGCGCGCAGTGGCGCTGCGCGAGCCACCCTCGAGCGAAAGGCCCGCCGCGAGGGAGACGTCACCCGCAACGACGAGAGTGCGTGTGCCGGAGATGGAGACCTGCGTGAGGCTGTCGGTGGTCGCGAACGGGTCGAAGCCCTCGTGCGTGATCCAGCTGTTGCGAACCCCGAGCGTGAGCTGCCAGAAGTTTCTCGACAGATCCCGGGTGGTCCAAGGCTGCGACGGCTTGGCCGGGGCTTCCGGCGCCGGGGCAGGCACGGGGAGATTCCAGTTGTAGGCCATGGGAGGCGCAGCCACCGGCGCGGCGGACTCTGCAGCAGGAGGCGGAGGCCCGACCGGCACTGCCGAAGGCGCGACCGTCGCGGAAGCAGAGGCCGGAGGAAGCGGCGCAACCTCGGTCCCGCTCGCGGTGGGCGCAGGGGACGCAGCGGGTGCAGCCGTTGCCGCGGGTGCAGGGGTGGGCGCCGGCGTTGCGGTGCTCGACGGTGCAGCGGTCGGTGCAGGTGCGGGGGGAGGAGCGGCCACGCGACCCGGTGCCGCCGTCGCACCGATCGCCACCGACCCGATCAACGCGAAGGACCCCGCCGCCATTGCGAGTGCGAAGAGCGAAGTGCGCATCAGAATCCTCCTTGCAGAATGCCCACGTGACGGGCTGCCGTCGCATCGTCAGGCTGGGTCGCGTCGAACACCGTCGCCCCCCATGCGCCGGTCGGATGCAGCGCCACCGCTGCCCTCCCGCCTCCCTGCGTCGTCACGTCGAACACCGCCTTCGTGGTGCGATCGAGGTAGAGATTCACCGGGTGCAGCGTCTCCAGATCGATGCGTGCCAGGCTCGACGTCCCGGGCACGTAGAACCACGCGCGCAGCCCGTCGTCGGATACCTCCATCTCCACGCTCGACGAGTAGGTGAACAGGGGCGATGCCGTGCGGTGCTGCATGTCGAGCACGTAGACCTGGCCACCTCCGAACGCCTGCGGAATCAGGAGCTTGAGCACGTCGTTCGGCGCGGGAACATCCACCACCCGCGCCACGCTCGAGGCCACTCCGGTCAGCACCTCGATGCTCCGATAGGGCTGTCCCACCGACTTGCCGAGGGACCAGAACGCCACGCCGATCGCCGAGGAGTCTCCTCCCCACAACAGCGCGACGTCGCTCTCGTCGCCCGAGCCTCCGGCCCGATCGGTGACCACCGCCATGCTTCCGTACGAGGTCGGCAGGTCCACCGTGGTCACCACGGTGGTCTCCGGATCCACCAGGCTCGCGCGGCTGTGCTGCGGCTCCAGCACCGCCAGCCTGCGCCCCGCGTCGGTCCGCACGAACCCGATGTCCGACGGCACCCCGCTCAACCCGATGATGTTCACCACTACGTCGAAGTCGTTGTAGGCCTGCTTGCCAGGCGGCAGCTCCGCCAGCGTCAGCAGGAACACCCCCGACTGGTTCGTGCGAATCGCCACCCTCGTGTCGTTCGCCTTGTCCGCATCCCCTTCGTCGACCGCCACCTCCGCCGGCTTCACGTTCGTCGTGCCGTCGGCCGAGTTGAGCACCACCGTGACCTCCGGACGATCCAGGTTGTCGAGGTCGAGCAGCGAGACCTCCTGGTCGGTCTCCACGATCAGCAGACGACGCTCGCCGGCTGGGAGCATCAGCGGGTCGGTGAAGGTCAGCCGCTGGGGCGTGCCGCCGAAGCTGCGCAGGGTTCGCAGCACGGGGTTGGTCGAGCTCGCGGGCTGGGTCACGTCGATGATCACCAGCTCGTTGGGGTTCTCCACGAACGCTCCCGACGATCCCGAGGGGTGCACCACGACGAACTGCCCGAGCGGATCCACCGTCAGGCCGTCGAGCGGAGCGTCGAGCTCGTAGCGCGCCAGCAGGTCACCCTTGCCCGTGCCGTCGTAGACCCAGAGCGCCGGACGATCATCGTCGGGACCCAGGCGAGGCTGCACGCCTCGCGCGAGAACGTAGAGCTTCTGGCCATCGGGCGAGGGCTTCACGGACGCGATGCCGACGCCGGTCGGCTGGTGCCGGGTGTCGAGCGAGAGGTCCTTGCCGATCGCGACGAGGCTCACGCGGTGGATCGACTCGTCGACCATCGCGACGGCGCCCGACAGGCCGGCGACATGCTGCACGGATACCGGCTGATCCCACCCTTCGGGGCGCTCTCCGCACCCCGCGGCGAGCACGACCGACAGCAACGCGGCTCTTCCCGTCCTTGCATACCTGCTCATGGTTCGCTCCCATCCACGACGCGCGCCGCGAGCTCGAAGCCCGTGAGCGTGCGTGCAAGCCCCGTGTCCAGATCGACGAAAGTGATTCTCCCCTCGGGGTGTTCCTGCGCCACGTAGGCGCGGTTGGCCGAGGGGACCATGCCCACCGCGATGGGCGGGCTCGACAGCTCGAACAGGTCCACCTGCTGCGTGAACCCGCGCACCAGGAACGCCTCCCATGCCTTCTTGGAGTCGTCCCGCGCCGCCAGCACCGTGCGCGCACCGTCTGCGCTGATGGCGACCTGCGTGATCAAGCCCCCGGAACCGATCAGCTTCGCCGGAAGCTCCGGATCGAGCACCAGCGCGCTGAAGCTCTTGCGCCCCCCGTGCACCACGATCCCGGTGGAGCCATTGGCCGCGAGCATCGCCGACGACACCTCGCCGTACAGCTTCATCGGCTGTAGCCCGAGCGGGGACTGGTCGTAGCGCAGCACGGCGATTCGCTGCTCGTGCGACACGTTGCTGTAGAGCAGGCCCATGGGGGCTTCGGCCGCCAACGACACCGAGCCCACGGTCAGCTTCGATACCTGCGTGACCTCGAAGCCCGTCGGGTACTGCGCGATCTGCGGGATCGGCAGCAGCGCCACTTCGTTCGTGTCACGAACGACAGCGACTGCCATCGTGCCGTCGGGCGCCAGATCCAGATCCGTGCACGGCCCCGACAGCTCCACGTGTACCAGCTCACCCCCCGCCAGCGGAACCACCGTGAGCCTCGCCTCGCCGTCTCGCCGCACCAGCGCATACGAACCGTCCGGCGTGATCGACACGTCGCGCGAGCCCGCATCCTCCAGCGGATCGTCCGAGATCGGCACCAGCCGCGCTACGAACGGCGCCCCCGACGCCTGCAGATCGATCACCGAGATGCCGTCCTGCGTCACGGCGAACGCCGCCGATTCGTCGCTCGCAAACGCCACCGCGACCGGCCGATACCCCACCGTCATCCGCCGCGTCTGCTCCTCCCCCTCCTTCAGGTCCACCACCGTCACGTCCTGGAAGGCGTCGAGCACCCCCGCGTTCTTCGCCTGCCGCGCGTCGGACCAGGCCACCGCCCAACGCCCGCTCGACGACACCGACCAGGAGTTCGCGTCGGCGTGGATGGGGACGTTCTTCGCGACCAGCCCGGCCTGGGGCTTGCGCCGCAGCACCGAGGCGTCGCTCGACCCGACGTTGATCGCCAGCGCGACGTCGTCCGTGTCGTCCGGCACAGCCGCCATGTACGTCGGGCCGTGCCCGGCTGGGACCGTCTGCACCTCGAGCGTGACCGCATCCACGTAGGCGACGCGTCCGCTCGTGGGGTTCGCGACCCACACGAAGCGACCGGTGGCGACGGGCGATCGGTAGGAGCTCTCGAGCTCTTCCTCCGGGGGCAAGCCGCTTCCGGCCGCGCCCGCCGCTCCGGCCGCCCCCGTTCCCCCGCTCCCCGCATAGCCTTCTTCGTTGGGGTAGGGGGGTGAGTCGCCCGACGCGTCATCCATCGAAGATCCGCAGCGCAGCGTCCCCAGCGCGAGGAGGGATGCTGCGGCCCAACAGGCCCAAGGTGCTCTTCGTCTCATGCCCGGTTCCTCCGCATCAGCCATCTCTCCCGTGTCTGCCGAGCGACACTCCCCCCCGGATCATCGCTCGCGCGTGAGCGCACGACCTTTTTGGCACACGCGCCGCGTGGACTCCGCTCCCAGCAAGCTTCGTGCCGCAGCGGGGGCGGTCCAGTGCCGCATTGTATGCGCATCGCAGTCAAGAGGCTGCGCGTGTTCGGGTGTGACAATGGTGTCACCCGGTTCCGGGCGTCGGAGCGCAAAGCCCTTCGCACCGTCGCTGCGCGAAGCAGAGACTCCCCCTGGCATCCATGGCATGGGGCCGAGCGCGCCCCAGCGTCAGAACGGACGCGTCACCCCCGGCGCGCTCTTCGCCGCGAAGTACATGCGGAGCACGTCGCGCGCGAGCACGTTCGCCCGCGTCCGCCACTTCGGCTTGTTGACCACGAGCGAAGCGATCGCGACCTTCGGCTCCGTGCTCGGAGCGAAGCCCACGAACCACGTGTAGTACTGCTGCGTCGATGCGCGCGTCAGCGTGCCCGTCTTGCCCGCCACCCGAATGCCCGGCAGGAACGGCTTGCCGCTCGCATCGTGAAACGCCTTGTACCCGGTGCCTGTCGCGACCGTCGCCTCCATCATCTCCCGC
>JAKLDZ010000283.1 GCA_022703255.1 Myxococcota bacterium
CCACGCCTCGTCCAACTCCTTCGCGGTCTCGGAAGCGCGCCCTTTCGCCTTGCTCCACGCAAGCGCACCGAACGCCAACGGAGCGAGGCCGAGCACGTAGCCGGCGAGGACGGCGGTGAGCGGGGGCGACACGATGGAGAAGATCCCGGTGATGATCAGCAGCCCCAGGACGCCGAACCCCGCGGTCACGGCCCCGGAGGTCTTCCACGCGAGCTTCGACGCGTTCGCGCTTCGCGCCTTTTTCAGGTGCGTGAAGGCATCATCGCGTTGCCCCACACCGGGCGCGGGGATCCGCGGGCCGCCGCACGCCGGGCACCGGAAACGAACCATGGGATCGGGCTCCGGCTCGGCGATCGCCCTGCAGAACGGACAACGATGCTCCTCGCCGCGTGTCGTCCCGCAGTTCGGGCAACGGCTCTCGCCGGCGGGGATCGCAGCAGAGCAGGTGGCGCAGGTGGCGGCGGCAGGGGGACTCGATCCGGTCATCGGGCCGTTCGTAGCGCCTCGCCGCCCCGTTGCCAATCTTCGTGGAAAGGAACCGCGACGGACGCGGCGCACGGAGGTTCCTTGCCGTGGGATGGGGCGGGCCGACGGGTGCAGGGGAGGCTCGCTCTGCGGATCCGTCTCCCGCGCGCAGGGAGCTCGGGCTGCTACTTCGGCGGCGGACGCACCGTCTGGTTCTCGCCTTCGTTGACGTCGAACCGGAAGTTGTCGATGAGGACCGTGGAGTCGAGGACCTCATCGCCCATGTCCCAGACCGCGAAGCGGATCTTGAACTCCTCGCCGGGAACGATCGACGCCGTCGTCTGCAGCCAGCCCGTCGCGGCGCTGTCGTCGAAGCCCGTGCCTTCGAGCTCGCTGGTGCCGAGCGAGCACTGGAACTTCTTGCCTCCGTGCGTGCCGGGGGAGCACGCCTCCAGGAAGCCGTTGTTCACCGACACCGGGTTGTGCTGGGCGTCGAAGGAAATGTTCTTGTTCGCCGGCACGGTCGAGTGGCCCGAGTACAGCAGCGAGACGAAGAAGTCGTTGTACTCGGTGCAGATGTAGCCCGGGTACTCGTAGGTGTAGAAGTCGAAGTCGAAGGCGATCGACTTGGCGTTGGTCGGAGCCCGGATCGTCAGCTCCAGAGCGATGCCGTCGTTCGCCACCGGCGTGTCGTCGATGTACTGCCCCGGACACGCAGCGCTCGACGGCGTCGGAAAGCCGGCAGGCGTGCCGCTCCGGGTGCACATCTCGGCGCCGCCGGGGGACTCGCCGTTGACCCCGGAGCGCGCGATGCCCGACGACAGCGCGACCATCGTGCTGCCGTCGCGCGGCTTGAGCTTCGAGCCGAACGAAGGCAGCAGCCCGTGGGAGGCCGCGTTGGGGCCCGACTGCGGACCGCCGCCGTACTCGCACGAATAGGCCTCGGGCTGCTTGGACGACGTGCTGCCGTCGGGGAAGACATAGCGGGCCGAAACCACGCCCCAGGTGCGCTCGCCGGCGCTGGTGAACTTGCACAGCCCCAGGGATCTCGCCGCATCGGCGGCGTCGTCCCCCTCGATGGCCAGCCCCTGATCGCACCCGAACGGCTCGTCATCCGCCGTGCCGTTGCAGTCCTCGTCGACCCCGTTGCCCGAGTAGTCGTACGCACCCGGGTTCATCTGCACCGAGCAGTCGTTGCAGTCCCCCTCCCCGACCGTGAACCCATCGTGATCCTTGTCGTCGCCGTCGGCACCCTGCCCGCACGGCGGGTCGATGTCGGAGCTGCCGCCACCGCTGCCGCTGACGTTGATGAGGCCACCGCTGCCGCCGTTGCCCGAGCCGTTGCCGCCGCTGCCTCCAGCGGCAGGGAAGTTGGTGTCACCGCCGGCCGAAGAGCAGCCGAGCGCCGCAGCGACAAAGACGAAGCCGAGCATGCGAACCATCGAAATCCCATCCTTTCGGCACGGGCTGCGCGTGGGAGCCCGACCGCACGACACAAGGAAGCATAGCCGGAGCACGGGGACGTGTCACCGAGAGGGCGGAGATTGTTGCGGAGGGGATGCGGAGGGGATGCGGAGGGGATGCGGAGGGTGGGCTCAGCGGGCGCCGCGCAGCAGGTCCTCGGCCATGCGGGCCGCGGGGGCGGTGCTCTCCCAGGGGAACTCGTCGCGGCCGAAGTGGCCGTACGACGCGGTCTGGCGGTAGATCGGGCGCAGCAGATCGAGCTGCTCGATGATCGCCTTGGGGCGCATGTCGAAGTGCTCGATCAGGTACTTGCCGAGCACGGTGTCGTCGATGCGTCCGGTGCCGAAGGTGTTGACGTAGACGCCGACGGGGCGGGCGACGCCGATGGCGTAGGCGATCTGGACCTCGCAGCGTCGTGCGAGGCGGGCAGCGACGACGTTCTTGGCGAGGTAGCGAGCGTAGTAGCAGGCGGAGCGGTCGACCTTGGTGGGGTCCTTGCCGCTGAAGGCGCCGCCGCCGTGACGGCCCATGCCGCCGTAGGTGTCCACGATGATCTTGCGTCCGGTGAGGCCGCAATCGCCCTGGGGGCCGCCGATGACGAAGCGCCCGGTCGGGTTGATGTGGATCTTCGTGTTCTTGTCCATCCACTCCTTCGGCATCACCGGGTCGATGACCTCGGCCCGCACGCCTTCCACGATCTGGCTGTGCGTCACGTCCGCGTCGTGCTGCGTGCTGATGACCACCGCCTCGCAACGCACGACCTTGTCGCCCTCGTACTCGAAGGTCACCTGGGACTTGCCGTCGGGACGCAGGAACGACAGCTTGTTCGCCTTGCGAACCTCGGCGAGCTGACGGGTCAGCTTGTGCGCGAAGCTGATCGGTGCGGGCATGAGCTCCACGGTCTCGTCGCAGGCGTAGCCGAACATCATGCCCTGGTCGCCCGCGCCCTGCTCCTTGCTGTCGCCTTCATCGACGCCCATGGCGATGTCGGGCGACTGCTGCTCGATCGCCGTCATCACCGCACAGGTCTCCCAGTCGAAGCCCATGCTGGAGTTGCTGTAGCCGATCTCCTTGATCGTCTGGCGGACCAGCTTCGGCATGTCCACCCAGGCGGTGGTGGTGATCTCGCCCGCCACGATGACCATGCCGGTCTTCGCCAGCGCCTCGCATGCCACGCGCGCCTTCTTGTCCTGCGTCAGGATGCCGTCGAGGACCGCGTCGGAGATCTGGTCGCAGACCTTGTCCGGGTGTCCCTCGGTCACGGATTCGGAAGTAAACTGATAGCGAAGCATCGGCTCTCCTACTTGCGGTGGTGTTTTGGTGACGGATGCCGTAATTTGCCGCGGCATGGTCGCGAGTCCGAGACCCGTTATGCTCACGCGCCAGCGACGTCAAACGCAAACCGCCGGGTGTTCTACCCCCGGAGACGCCCTCACGCACGCGGGAAGCCATCTGCCATGAACTTCGATGAGATCCTCGCCTACCTGCAGTCCCATGGCTGGCCCGTCGAGAACCTGAGCGAAAACACGGCTCGTTCCCGCTTCGCCGGCACCAGCCGCACGTTCACCTTCTTCGTCCACTCCGACGGCAACTACCTCACCCTGCTCTGCGTGCCCTACGTCCGCCTCCCGGCCGACGACAAGGCCGCGCGCAAGCTGATGGATCGGCTGCTGCACCTGAACCACGGCCTGAACATGGCGAAGTTCTCGGTCGACGACGACGGCGACGTGGTGCTGTCGGTGGACTATCCCCTGGCCGATCTGCAGGAGACCGAGGTCCGCGACGCGCTCGACGTCCTGGCGTACTTCGCGGACAAGCACTGGGAGGAGCTCAGCGAGCTGTCCGTCCAGTCCAACGTCTTCGAGCCGTGAGCCCCAAGCCGCGGCATGCGCCCTGCCCCCCGCGGCCCGCTCGCCGCACCCTCGCCGCCCTCGCCCTGCTCGCCCACGCCGCATGCTCCGCCAGCGAGGACACCCCCTATCGCCCTGCCCTGCCCGACGCCGGCCCCGCGGACGCCTCCGCCGAACCCTCGCTCCTCGACTCCGGCCTCGACGATTCCGCGGTCGCCTGCCAGAGCGATGGCGCGATCGTGAGCGTGGATCCCGACGAGGACTGGGACCACGACGGCTGGGCAATCGCGCAAGGGGACTGCAACGACTGCGATCCGAGCACCAATCCCGGGGCGTTCGACGTGGCGGGCAGCGGCAGCGACGAGGACTGCTCGGGGGGGGTGGACGACGAGCCTGGGGCATGTGACGGGTCGCTCGATCCTGCGGCCAACGAGGCGGAGGACGGGGCGCGCGCCCTGGGGCTGTGCAGATTCGTCGAGGAATTCCCTTCCAATCCGCGTGCGCGACGGTGGGGAGTGCTCTCCGCGCGCTGGCGTCTCGCGGACGGCACCGACGGCATGCACTACGCCTCGCACGGGGTCCTGCCCGACTTCGGACCGCACGTGCATCCTCAGGAGGGCAGCGCGCTGCTCGCGCTCAGCACCGGCACCGCGCGTCGCCCCGGCGATCTCGCCTTCCAACCCCCCGCGGCCTCCGACATGGAGACCTCCTGCGCCGCGCCCGAAGGCTGGCCCAAGAGCTCCACCGCCTGCCCCTCGCCGCTCGCGCCTTCGAGCATCGCGAACGACTCCGCCTCCCTCGAGCTGCGCGTGCGCGCTCCGACCAACGCCCGCTCGGTGTCGTTCCGCTTCTCGTTCTACACGGCGGAGTTTCCCGCGTGGGTGTGCAACCAGTACGACGACTTCTTCGTGGCGCTGCTGGGACGCGCGCAGGAGCCGGAGAGCAACGTGAGCTTCGACGGTGCGGGCAACCCGATCAGCGTGAACGGGGCGTTCCTGGAGGTGTGCTCGCCGCAGGTGGCGGGGGGCAAGCCCTACGGCTGCCTGCTGGGCAACGCGGAGCTGGTGGGCACGGGGTTCGAGGCGAGCGACGACGAGCCCCGCGGACACGCGGCCACGGGCTGGCTGGAGACCACGGCCCCGGTGATCGGCGGCGAGACGATCTCGCTGCGGCTGATGGTGTGGGACGGAGGCGATCATTTGCGATCGTCGACCGTGCTGATCGACGGGTTGCGGTGGGACGTGACGGCAGCGAGCGATGCGGGGACGGTGCGGGTGCCGTCGCCGAAGTAGCGCGCTGCGCAGGTGGGTGGGGAGGACAGGACGGGGGCGTGACGAGCTACATCGCCATGTACTTCTGCTGCGCGCGCATCATCAGATCGGTCATGCGCATGCCGAGGTTCATGTCGGTCATCATCTTCTGGGTCCAGTAGCTGCTGATGTTGGACCAGTCGAGGGCGGTCATGTTGAAGACCTGCTTGAGCATGGCGTTGACGTCGCGACCGGTGGCGGACCAGGCGGACTGGGCGCCCATGATCTCGCAGAAGGTCTCGAAGGGGACGGAGGCGGGCTGGACCCCCTGGGGCGGAGCCTGGCCGTTCATGGCCGCCGCGCCGGCCTGGCCCATGCCTCCGAACTGCCCCGCGCCGGCACTGCCGAAGGCCTTGGAGTAGATGTTGGCGATCACCCCTTCGGTGTCCTGGCGCATGCGCTGGACCCACTGCGCCGAGACGCGATCGTACTTCGCCTGGTCCATGCCGTTCTGGGCGAGCATGCGCTGGATTTCGGGCGGGGGCAGGTTCTGCGCCATGGCCGCGCAGACGGCGGCGTACTGCTCGCACGTGACGCCCTCGATGGGGGCGAGCAGCGGGTTGCCCTGCGCCTTGGCCGCCATGCCGTCGCGCGACGCTCGGTTGCGCGCGTTGAGCTGCACCTGCATCAGGTTCGGGTTCGACACGTCGACGTTGCGGTTGAACGTCATGCGCACCCGCTCGAAGTGCTCGTTGTCCCGGTAGCCGAGCTGCGCGCACAGCTGGTGGAACCGCGGGGGATCGGTGCGCGCATCGTCGAGCATGAACGCGTGGTAGAAGAACTCCTCGACCTGGTCGGGACGCAGCGGGCCCCAGTCGTCGCCACCGAACACGACCGCCGGGGTGCGGGCGATCTCGACGGCGCCCTCGATTCCGCGGGCCTTGCACCAGCCCTGGTTGCGCTTGAGCTCGTCGAGGATGGGCTTCATGCGCGACTCGACCATCTGCTTCTGCTCCTCGGGCGCAGAGGGCATGATCTGCGCCCTGGCGGCGAAGTAGGTGGTCCAGTAGTCGCGCTCCATGTCCTCCCACTTCATCGCCGACTCGGCCGGCTCCTCGGGGGCGGAGAAGGAGAGCGCTGCGCTCTGCGCCCGCAGCTGCGCGTCTGCCTCGCCGCGGAACCGGTCGATCGCGAACCGCTTGTCGAGCGTCGCGGCCTCGGCCCACACGTCCGGTCCGGTCGAGTAGAACATGTAGACCTCCTGGGAGGGGGAGGTCTGGTTGACGGCGCCGCAGGCGGGGCAGGTGACGGAATCGGCGACGTGGCGGAGGCGGGGGCTGACGCCGGCGCCGCAGCGGGTGCAGGCGACGGGCTGGCTCATGGTCTGCTGGACGGGACCCCACATGGCTTTCATCTGCTCGACGCGCCAGTTGGAGCGGAAGCGGCCCCAGGTCTCGTCCATCCAGCGCATGAGCTGGCGCATCGCGCCTTCGCACTCCTCCTGGATCAACCGGGCCTCGCCGAGCTGGACGGTGTACTCGATGCGCTCCGACCATGCGCTCGAGACCTGCTGCTGGATGTCGGAGATCTTGAGGTGAATGGCTTGCAGGGCGTTGCCCATCACGGTGGGATCCGTGGGGTGCTGAGCGAGCAGCGCGCGACACCCTGTGTCGGATTCCTGGAGGATCTGCGAGACCTTCCCCGCGACCTGCTGCAACCACGCCTGCCACTGCTCAACGAACTGCTGCTGCGATGCGTTCATGGGGCTCCTGGGTTTCCGGTAGCGGGGGTGCCCGCCAGCGATTTCCGGCAGTACTTGCAGACGAAGTCGAGGGGGCGCTGCTGCGGCGCACCGCAGTGCATGCACACCAGCACGCTGCTGGGCTCGACCTTCACCATCGCCCACGGCGCCTTGCCCGCCGTCGCCGACGCGTTCGCGAAGATCGACCCCACCGAGGGAGACGACGCAGCCGCCGACATCACCGCGGCCTCGTAGCGGCCGGTCTCGAAGGCCGACAGGGTGCCGACGCGGTGCCGGAGCGCTGCGAAGCGCGGGTCCGCGCCCACGTACGGCGCGATCGCGTCGAGCTCGCGAAGCGCCCAGGCGGCGATCGCGTCGAGCACCCGCGTGACCTCGCGAGGCACGGCGCCGCGCGACATGTTGCGCCCCATCGCCTCGCCCACACGCTCGCTGGCGGGCAGCGGCTGCACGCCGTACCACGCCAGAGCCTGATCCCACCCGCGCCCGCCACCAGGCGGGCACCCATGCGCCGCACCGAGCACCGCCCCCACGTGACGGTTCAGCTCGTCCTCCACCTGCCCGAGCCGCGATGCTGGATCGACCTGGTTCATTCCGCCCTCTCGAGGGCTCGCATCATACCAGAACCCATCGCCCCACCACTCCCCGCGGTCAGCCGCCCAGCTCCTTGAGCCAGTCGCGTGCGAACCCGCTCGCCGCATCGGCGCGACGTAGTCGTGAACGCGGTCGGAGGGAAACGGAATCCTACTTGCCCGGGACCTGGATTCGACCCTCGACGATGTCGCGACGGAGCGCGCCCACGCGGTCCTTGACGTCCTGGGGGATCGCGGCGGCGTGGGGCCCCTGGTCCACGTACCCGATGCCGTCCTCGCGCAGGCCGTAGCTCTGGAGCCCGCCGCGGAACCGCCCCTCGATCACCTCGCGCAACGTCTCGTACACCACCACGTCCACGCGCTTGATCATGCTCGTGAGCACCACGCCGGGCATCTCGTCGTGCTGGTCGGCGTCGACGCCGATGGCGCGCACGCCCATGTCGCGCGCCGCCTCGAAGACCCCGAGGC
>JAKLDZ010000284.1 GCA_022703255.1 Myxococcota bacterium
AAGTGTCGCAGCGTCACGCCCGGCAGTCCGAACCACGGGAATTGCATCCGCGTGGGGAGCTCGTTTCAGAGCTGCAAGGCGGGGGGAGAAGTCGAATGGAAACCGGGCCGAAATCTGCTCCATGGACCTTGGCCCGAGGCGTGCACTAGGGTCTGGCACTCCGCGCGACGCGGGACGCAAGTTGCTGCAGTCTGCGCGGGAAGACTATCGCACGCGAAGCTGGTTGAACCTCCCCCCCCTCCGACCCTTCGCGTGTCCTTTTTCCCGGTCCCTGTAAGGGACCGGTAGGGGCGCCAGGCGCCCCTTGGTATTCTCCCGGTCTCCCCAGGGGACCGGTAGGGGCGCGAAGGCGCCCCTTGGCATTTTGTGGGCCCGATCGCGGCCGATCCCCACCGGGCCCGTTTTGCCGAGGGAGACAGTGCAAGCGCGAGGCGGGCAATACGGTCGACCTACTTCGCCGGCCCGATCATCTCCAACTGCGTTCCGGCGGCGTAGCCGTAGCTCACGTAGCTGTCGAACCCGTACGCCAGCACCATCACCGGCGAGTCCGCGTCGACTCGGTGCACGCCGTCGTTCTGACTTCCGGGCATCACGTTGTCCGGCGAAGGAAGGGACGGGTCGATGACCGGGAACGATAGCTGGCAGCGATAGACCACGTGATCGGGCAGAGGCTTCCCGCGCTCTTCCTCGTTCCTGCCGTCGGCCGGCGAGATCGAGCACCCATACGAGTCCAGTGGATTGCCGTCGAGCAGCACCGTCGCTTCGCGCGGCGCCATCACCGCGATGAAGTCGAACATGTACTTGTCGGGCGTGAGGAACACGTACCGCGTGCGGTACTGCTCCATCGGCGGGACGATGATGAGGCTCGGGTCGCCACCGGGGAGTCCGCGGTTGACGAACGCCGCATCCTGGCTGGGCTGGATGTTGGACAGCACGACGGGGCGATCGGAGACGAGCATGAAGTCGCGGTGTGCGGCGGTGAGCTCGCCGTTGCGCACGGTGACGTCGCGCCAGGTTCCGCGCGTGGGCAGCGTGAAGACGTCGTCGGGCGGAAGCAGCGTGGTGTAGACGAGCGTTGGGCCCGTGTCATCGACCGCCATCACGCGGAAGTACTCGGGCTCGTCGGCGATGGCGAGGCTCGCGCCCGCCTCGGCCACGGCGCGGGTGCGGCTGGGGCTGTGCGGCGCGATGTAGCTCTTGCCGGCAGTGCGTATCGGATCGAGCTGCTCCTCGAGATGATCGGCGCAGCAGAACCGATCGGCGAGCTTGGAGAAGAACGGCGCGTCGGAGGCCTCGCCCCCCGAGAACACCACGACCGGCTGATCGGCGTCGATCTGGGAACCGGTGAAGTCCGCGTTGAACCCCCCGGACTCGAGGTTGAGCACCTCGAAGGGCTGGAGGGTGACCTCGATGGGAGTGCCCGGCTGGGTCTCGGGGATTCCGCTGCCGGGGATGACCCGTGCGGAGGGGACGACACGGACGCGGGTGTCGGGGCGCGTGCCGACGATGGTGACGAACGCGCGCAGATCGATCGGATCGGACGGATTGAAGTTCGTCTCCGGGTCGTCGGTCGAGGCGATGGTCTGCGGCCAGCCGGTGACGACATAGGCCGGGAGCAGGGAGCCCGGCGTGTTGACGAGGGCCTCGACCGGCTTGAGCAGCGAGGCGTCGTTGGAGAACACTCCGACGTTGTCGAGGGGATTGAACTGGTAGGCGACCACGGGGACGTTGCTGGTGACGCGGAAAGCGTGTCGCGTGATCGCCGTGCCGGTCCCGGTGTCGAACTCGCCGTCGGGGCTGCCGTCGACCTCGCGCGGTCCGAGCTTGAAGACCCGGAGGTTCAGGGGCTGGATGGTGGCCGTCGCGGCCACCGAGAGCTCGGACGCAGCGCCGGGGATCGAATCGTCCTGCTCGATCACGACCGAGGCAGGGAGATCGGGCTGGGGATTGGAGACCACGATTGCGAACTGCTGCGCAGCGGCGTTCGACGTCGCATCGATCATGGCGTTGTCGAGATCGACCGCCCAGTACTCGCATCCCACGTTGCTGCGCGAGAGCGCTGCGCGTGCGCACAGGTCGATGCAGTAGCCGTCCCTGCACGAAGAGGTGGGCGTGCCATCGCACGTGGCGACCTGGTGCGAAGACATGCCGTCGGCGGCGCAGGCTGCGACGTTGTTGCCCTGGCAGAAGCGCTGCGAGGGAGTGCACTCGACACAAGCCAGGAGCGATCCCGAGCATATCCGGCTCTGGGCGGGGCAATCGTCGATGACCTTCCACGCCGCGCTCAGCCCCACGGGCTCGCAACGCTCCAGGGCGAAGGCACAGCGCACGGTGCCCGGCACGCACGGCAGCGGAGGTCCGGCCGTGCCCTCGTCCCACCGATCGGCCTTGTCGAACTGGCACGCAGCGACGCTCGCGATGAGTGCCAGTGCCCAGGGTCGGAGCGCGTCGCGGCGGCGTTGCTGCGGGTCAGTAGTAGGCATGGAAGACGTCGTAGGCGTAGGCGCTCCAGCCTCGCGAAGCGAGCTGACGATACACGAGCGAGCCGTAGTCGAAGGGCGGCAGCGCGTGGCCGCAGTAGATTGCGATGTCCACGGGGCCAGCGGTGAGGCCCAGCCCGATCGACGACAGGTCGGGAAGCTCGACGTTGGTCTTGCCCGGAGGCACGGCCACCAGCCACTCCATCAGCCCACCACCCGCCGTGATGCGGATCACGGAGACGTCGATCGAAGTCGCCCCCGGCGCGGTCGAAAACGAGATGTGCGTCCCGTCGAACTTCGTGCCCGGCTGCGGTGTCTCGAGCACGGGCACCTGCACGAAGCCGTCGATGGGAACGACCTGCGAGGCGTCGGTGGTCGCGTAGCTTGCGACGACGGACATCGGCGGGCCGCCATTGGCGCCGGTGACAGCGCTGGCGCTGGCCACGAAGGTGGAGCCGGCGAGGGAGTCGGTGAGCCCTGGCAGGCCGACGAACTGCACTGGAATCAGGGAGGCGATGGGGACCGACTTCGCGGCATTGGGGAAGATGGCGTACCCGTCGGCGCCGAGCTTCACCGCGACCGATGCCGCGACGCGATCCGGTCCCTTCGGGCCAGGCAGGGGAGGCGACACGGTCATCGACACCGCCTGATCGAGCACCTTCGTCATGGGAATGAAGACGTCGGAGGTGGTCTCTCCGGGAATCGCCGAAACCCCGCGGACGATGCCGAAGGCGTAGGGCACGAAGGTGGCTGGCGAAACGCTGCGATTCTCGATGCCCGCGAGAGCGTAGAGCGTGACGTTCCCCGCATAGGTCGAGTACGAGAACACGTAGCCGACGGTGCCGTCGGACTCCGGGGTGACCGCGACTGCCGAATCGGGGAGCCAGAACCGGGAGGTGGGGTCGCTGCTGGGTACGAAGAGATAGGCGACCTGCCTCTCGGCTTCGCTCTTGGGAGCAGGGACGTTCGTCCACGTGGCGCGCTTGAACTCGGTGCCGCCGAACCACACGAGCTGGCCCTGGATCGTCGCCGGGGTCGCGCCCTTGCCACCGACCGGCGGCACGTCACCGGCGTCGGCGCCGCAGTCCGGGCTCATGACCGGGTTGAGGTAGGCGGTGACGGTGTCCACCGGGACGTCGACGAAGGTGCCGGGTTCGAAGCACGTCTTGGCGATCGTGACGGATCTGCTGCCGACGAGGCCGGCGTCGCTGAACACGGCGATACCCGCGGAGTCGGTCTTCTTCTGCAGGGCCGTACCGAGGGAGTCGCCGAGGATGACGGTGGCGTTGACGACGGGGTCCCCGGTGTAGTTGTTGTAGGCGGCGACGCGCATCGTGCCGGAGAGAGCCAGGCCGGAGAGGCCGCCCTTGAAGCCGTTGTCGCTGTCGGCAAACACGAATGCGTCGTCTACCGAACGTTCTTCCTCCCCGGGATTCCGGATCGACAGCGAGACCGAGCCCGGGGTGTGCGCGGGCGTCGTGCACCGCAGCTCCGTCGCAGAAAGGACCTCCAGCGCCTGGCACGCAGCGCCGCCGAGCTTCACGACCGTCCCCTCCACCCAAGAGGTGCCCTTGCCCGACACGGTGACGATGGTCCCGCCCGAAGTCGGCCCGCTCGCGGGGGACGCGAACCACGCGTCGTAGGTGTACCCCTCCTCGAGCGTGCGGGACGTGCTGTCGTCGTCCCCATTGCGCACGGTGACCGCAACGGGACCCGGTCCGCCGGGCGGCACCGAGACCTGGAGGCGCGCGCTGTCGATGCGAAGGAGATCCGCGGAGGGGACCTCGACGGAGCCGAACCACACGCGGGCGTCGGGCGCGAAGCCATTGCCGCGCACCAGCGCACGCTGCCCACCGGAATAGGGCCCGTGGGGCGGATCCACGCCGATGACCATGTGCGGGTCGGTGAGCGCGAGATCGGAGCGAGCGTCGGATGGAGGCGGGAGCGAAGAGTCGAGGTCGATGGGAGCGACGCCGGAGTCGCCCTGCTCGGTGAGCTTCTTGGGGATTCCTTGTCCTTCGGGGACGGCGATGCAGGCGCCGAAGAGGGCGGCGGCTACGATCGAGGCGAGGAGAGGACGGGGCGGAGAGGGCACGGTGGAAAGAGCGTAGAGTCCCGGGGCCCGGCGTGCAACGCCCAGCGACGGCGAGGCGGATCAGTCGCAGACGTCCACGCAGCAGGCGCGGCCCGGCTCGCACGTCAGAGAGGGGTCGGGCGCATCGTCGAAGCACCCGCTGCACGTCCCGGGAATGCAGTTGGCCGCGCCGGACTGCGAGCACGACGACGGCGGTGCGGGCTGGCAGCACCACCCCTCGTTCGTCTTGCCGCAGTTGAAGTGACCGTCGCCTTCGGCGACCGGCTCGAAGCCCGCGGGGCACAACAGCCAACGCGCGTCGGTGCACAAGACCCCGCCCGCGTTCTTGCACGACTTGGTGGTCGGCACCTCCGTGTCGGGCGCCGCGTCGCCGTGAGGCGCCGCTTCGGGCTTCGCTCCCGAGTCCATCGGGGGCGCGGCTTCCGGCGGCATCGAGGGGTCGGTCGCGGCATCGGACGACGGCTTCGATCCCGCGCCGCCGTCGATCCACGCGGAAGCGTCGAAAGGCGCCTCGTCGGGCAGGAAGTCGGATGCGCCGCAGGCGCCGAGGAAGGGGATCACGGCGAGGCCGCGGAGCAGGGCACGATGGGAGCAGATCATGACTGCAGTATATCGGGCGTCGGGCGACACGCGCCTCGATTTCCGACACGGTTTGACGCCCCACCTTCCGCGTGCTGCCCTTTGCGGATGACGGACCGGGCTCTGGCGCTGGTGACCGGCGCCTCCTCTGGGATCGGCGAGGCTTTCGCCCACGCGCTCGCTGCGCGGGGCTTCGACATGATCGTCGTCGCACGCAGGGCCGATCGCCTCGCGTCGCTCGCTCAGCGCCTGCACCAGACCCACGGGGTCGAGATCAGGACCGTACAGGCCGATCTGGCGACACCGAAGGGAATCGAGGAAACGCTGCGCGCGGTCGAGAGTTCCGGGCGTCCCCTCGACCTGTTGATCAACAACGCGGGAGTCGGGAGCTATGGAGCCTTCAGCGGCCTGGAAGCGTCTCGCGAGCTCCAGATGGTGGACCTCAACGTGCGCGCGATCGTCGCGCTGACCCACCACGTCCTTCCGCGCATGATCGCCCGCGGCAAGGGCGACATCGTCCAGATCGCCTCCACGACGGCGTTCCAACCGGTGCCGTACATGGCGACGTACGGCGCGACGAAGGCGTTCGTGCTGCACTTCTCCGAGGCGATCGCGCGGGAGGTGCAGGGGACCGGAGTGCGTGTGCTGGCGGTCTGCCCGGGTCACACGCCGACCGAGTTCCAGGCGGTGTCGGGTTCGGCACGACGGTCGGTGCGCACGACGCTGCAGCCTGCGGAGCAGGTCGTGCAGGAGGCGCTTGATGCGCTGGATCAGGGGCGACACGTGGTGATCACGGGGCGTCCGAACCGCGCGCTTGCGCAAGTGTCGCGGGTCTTGCCTCGCCGCTCCATGACGTGGGTCATCGGCCGGGGGTTCAAGCCCCGATGACCGAGCCGCGAACACTCGTGCACGGTTGAGAGGGGCGGGACCGCGCGCGACCGTTCGCTGCGCGCTTGCCGACGCGACGGCGCGAACGGGGTGACGCAGGTACCTGCGCGTCGTTCCGGACGACGGCGACGGGTGCACATCCCTTGAATGGAAGCGAATCGTGACCGCGAGCAGGGGCTGCGGACCACGACACCGTGCGTCGCAAGTCCGGCGCCGCGAAACGGCGCGAAGCGTCATCGGGTTGGAACGCACCTTGTAGGGGCGGCCGGCTTCCAGACGCCACCAGGGGAGCCAGATGACCTCATCCTTCCAACGGATCGCGATCGTCAACCGGGGAGAGCCCGCCATGCGCCTGCTGCACGCAGTGCGCGAGCTGGAGCAGGAGCATCGGACAGGGTTGCGCACCATCGCGCTGTTCACCGAGCCGGACCGCGCGAGCACGTTCGTGCGCGACGCCGACGAGTCGATTTGCCTTGGGGAAGCGACGTTCGTGGATCCGCGCGATGGTCAGCGCAAGAGCAAGTATCTGGACTACGAAGCCCTCGAGCGGGCGCTGGTGACGTCGAAGGCGCAGGCCGCGTGGGTGGGGTGGGGCTTCGTCGCCGAGCACGCCGAGTTCGCCGAACTGTGCGCGAAGCTCGGCGTCGTGTTCATCGGGCCCGACGCGGAGGTGATGCGCAGCGTCGGCGACAAGATCGCCTCCAAGCGGCTTGCCGAGCGCGCCGACGTCCCTGTTGCGCCGTGGAGCGGAGGTCCGGTGGACTCGCTCGAGGACGCTCGCGCCCATGCCGAGCGGCTCGGCTTCCCGCTGATGATCAAAGCGACCG
This sequence comes from Myxococcota bacterium, assembly GCA_022703255.1. Lineage (GTDB taxonomy): Bacteria > Myxococcota_A > Polyangia > Polyangiales > Polyangiaceae > JACRCQ01. The sequence continues at coordinate 6,870 of JAKLDZ010000284.1, forward strand.
CGGGAGGAGGCGGGCGTGGCGTGCGGCGGGTGACCTCGCCGGCCGAGCTGCAGGCGGCCTTCGAGAGCGCACGCTCCGAGGCGCTGAAGTTCTTCGGAAGCGACGTCGTGTTCCTGGAGCGGGCCATCGTCGGAGCGCGCCACGTGGAGGTTCAGGTGATCGCCGACGCGCACGGCGCAGCATGGGCTCTGGGGGTTCGCGACTGCACGATCCAGCGACGCAACCAGAAGGTGCTCGAGGAGGCGCCTTCGCCTGCGATCGGTGCCGGGCTCGACAGGGCGCTGCGGGAGGCGGCGGTGCGCGTGTGCCGCGCGGCGCGATACCGCAACGCGGGAACCGTGGAGTTCCTGCTCGACGAAGCGAGCGGTGCGTTCTGCTTCATGGAGATGAACACGCGGCTGCAGGTGGAGCACCCGGTCACCGAAGCGACGACGGGCGTGGATCTGGTGAAGCTGCAGCTCCACGTGGCGAGCGGCGGTCGGCTGCAGGGCAGCGCACCGCCTACGGTCGGGCACGCGATCGAGGTGCGCTTGAACGCCGAGGATCCGGACAACGGCTTCGCTCCCGCACCCGGGCGCGTGGAGGTGTTCGAGGTCCCCACCGGTCCGGGGGTGCGCGTGGACACGGGCGTGCGTCAGGGCGACGACGTCTGCCCGGAGTTCGACTCGATGATCGCGAAGATCATCGCGCACGGACGGGATCGCAGCGAGGCGTTGGGGAGGCTGCGACGTGCCCTGCTCGACAGCGTGGTGGTGATTCGCGGTGGCATGAGCAACAAGGCGTTCCTGCTGGAGCTGCTGTCGCACCCGGAGGTCGTGGCGAGCAAGGTGGACATCGGCTGGCTGGATCGGACCTGGGCCGCCCGAACGCCGACGTCGAGAAAGGGCGCGGACGCGGCGCTCATCCACGCCGCCATCGAGGTGCATGACCGGGAGCTTGCCTTGGACC
>JAKLDZ010000285.1 GCA_022703255.1 Myxococcota bacterium
TCACCAAACGGGTGCGCCGGTCGTGACGAAAGATGGAGCGAACACGCGGGGTTGGCAGGCGATCCCTCCCTTTGGTCACGGATCAGGGAACCATGGGCCAAGAGAAGGCCTTGAGAAGCCCACGCTCCACCAGAACCCGGCGAGCGCCTGGGCGGCGGCCCACGCGGTCGTATCGGGCGGAGAGCGTCACGGCTCTTGGCCGTCAGCGGCAAGGGAGGACTCGGGATGCACGCGATCCCGCGACGGTGTCAGTCACCGTTTCGCTCGTCCGCGCGCCTTCTGCCGTCCGGGAATGCTCCCCAGCCCCTCGATCATGGCCTCCAACCCGAGCTCGAACTCCTTGTCGGGGTCATGGGCGGACAGGAGCCGTGCGGCTTCGCGCACGCGCGGGAACTCGCGCTCGCTCAGGCGCTCGTAGGCCGGATACGACGCGTCGGCGGGGGCCCTCGGGGTGTGCGTGGAGAGCGTGTGCCCCACGACGTACGCCACCAGCACGTGCAGCGCGCTCAGCGCTTCGTCGGCGGGGAAGTCGGCCCTGCGCAGCTCGTCGAGGAGCGATTCGACGTGCGCGATCGATGCCGGGGTGACCGCCGGGCGCGTGGCGAACAGCGGCAGCGCGTGCGGGTGGGCGCGCAAGGACCGGCGCAGGGACCGGGCCCTGTCGCGCAGCGCCGCCTTCCACGACGGGGCCCGTCGGGCCGACGGCATTTCCGCCAGGACGAGCTCGAAGATGCCGTCGAGCACCGCGGCCTTGCTTGCGACGTGGTTGTAGAGCGACATCGCCTCGACTCCCAGCTCCTGGCCCACACGCCGCATGGAGATCGCGTCGAGTCCCTCCTGGTCCACGATGCGCAGGGCGGCGCGCAGGATGCGGTCCTTGGTGAGCGGCTCGCGCTGCGCCGGAGTCTTGCGGTCAGCCATCTTGACATGCTTACACCATAAGCTTACGATGTAAGTCAATATGTGGATCCAAGAGCGCTCTCCGACGCCCGCCGTCTCCCCGAAGCCCTCTGTCGAAGCCAGGCTGCGATGGTGGGTCGAGCGGCTCGCCATCCCACGCCACATCGTCGCCGATGCCCGCAACAACCGATGGGTGCGAGACCAGCTCGTCGCGGCCTTCCGAAACCTCGGCTTCTGCGTACGGCTGCAGGGACGCTACGGGAACGTGCTCGCGCTGCCGCGCACCGCAGGAGGAGAGCCGCTGACGCTGGTCGCGGCTCACTACGACAGCGTGCCGGGCTGTCCGGGAGCCGACGACAACGCCAGCGGGCTCGCGGTGATGCTGGAGTGTGCGGGGGCTCTCGCGAGTACGGGTGCCAGAGTCGGGTTCATCGCGTTCAACGCGGAAGAAGAGAACCTCGCCGGGAGCCGGGACTTCGTGGCGCACGGGCTCGGCAGCCTGGGGAATCCCGTGGCGCAGGTCCACGTCCTCGAGATGGTCGGGTATCACGGCGCCGGACGGCCCGCGGAGCCGCTCCCCGTGCCGTGGACCCCGCCGAGCGCCCGTGTCCCAGACTTCATCGGAGTGCTCGGCAGAGGCGCGTCGAACGCTGCCGCGCACCTCGCCGTGCGCTCACCTGCAGCCCCCGGGCTGCACGTGCTGGCGGTGAAGACCTGGGGACCGCTGCATCGGTGGTTCCCCGACCTCGCGCGAAGCGATCACTTCCCCTTCTGGTCTGCCGGCCTTCCCGCCGTCCTGTGGACCGACACCGGCAACTTCCGGAACCCGAACTACCATCGTCCGAGCGACACGCCGGACACCTTGGACTACGGCTTCATGAGCGAGGTGGCCGAGCTTCTGTGCGCGGTCGTTGCCGATGGGCTCGCGATCCCCTGAGTGCGCATCATGCGTCGGTTCGCGCGGTCGCGAACGCACGCCTCGCCGCCGTTCACCGCCCCAACACACGCGCCGCCTCAGGCGATCACCTCAGGCGATCACCTCGCCCACAACGTTTCGAGGTCGAGCTCGATGGCGTCGAATGGCTCGGCCCACACCCTCGCGTTCCCCTCGAAGGTTGCGACCTCCGTCCATCTGCCGTCGACGAGCCGATAGGCCTCCAGGGTCTGCGCAGCGGGGTCCACGAGCCACAGGAAGGCGACGCCCTCCCGCGCGTAGATCCGCCGCTTTCTGCCTCGATCGATCCCGATCGTGGAGGGAGACAGCACCTCGCAGATCCAATCCGGCGCGAGCAGGATGGCCGGTGCATCCGGGACCTCGGGCATTCGCTCCCTGCGCCAGCCGGCGAGATCGGGAACGAGCTTGTCTGGCCCGGGACCCAAGTGCAGCTCCGGCTCGTCGAGGATCACCCATCCCCCAGGCCCTCCCCGGCCGCGTTTGAAGGGGGGGCCGAGCTCCTCGCCGAGGGCGGAGGTCGCAAGACCGTGGGGTGTCCCGGGGCGCGGCTGAAGATGCAGCTCCCCGTCCATGATCTCGGCGATGACCTCGGGAGGTGCGTTCCGAAACGCAGCCTCAACCTCGGCGGAATTCCGGAAGGCATCGGCTGGGGCAGCCATGGCGTGGATCCTAGCGCCGACCATGCGTGCTTGCCAGCGCTGGGAACCGCCACGCGCGAGTACCGGCGAAGACGCCACCGGCGATGATGGCCCCGGCGATGATGCCCACCGCGATCCGATGCTGCGCTGGCGGCTACGCCAGAGATGGATCGTCCTCCGAACCATCCTCGGGCTCGGGCATGTCCGACTCCGGGACCTCCCGGGAACCGGACGCGTCGCGGGCGCCCGGCGCCGACCCCGGCCCCTGCGTCTGGGAGGGGAACATGGGGTCGATCTCCGACGGCTTGAACGTGCAGATCTCGCCGGTCTCGAGGAAGACGCGGACGAGCTGCGCGAGCACGTCGACGTCGCGGACCTTGCCCGGGCCCTTGGGGGTGATCACACGCTTGCCGAGCTTCGGCAGCAGCTTGCGTTGCGCCCGATACAGGGCGTCCTCGTAGGTGAGGCAGCACAGCAGCCGGCCGCACAAGCCGCTGACGCGCTGGGGGTTGAGCACGAGCCCCTGATCCTTCGCCATCTTGATGCTGATCGGAGCGAACTCGCGCAGGAAGCGGGAGCAGCACAGCGGTTGCCCGCAGCTCGCGATCCCGCCGAGCATCTTCGCGGCGTCGCGCACGCCGAGCTGACGCAGCTCGATCCGTCCCTGCGCCGCGGCAGACACCCTCCGATGCAGCTCCCTGAAGTCGATGCGTTCCTCGCTCGCGAAGAACACCGTCGTTCGGCCGTTGGGCTCGGTCTCCGCGCGCACCACCTTGATCGGCAGGTCGAGCGTGGCAGCCACATGGCGGGCGATCCGGAACACCTCTTTCTCGCGACGCCGCCCCCGCGGCTCGGCCTTCGCTTCCGCATCGCTGGCGCGCCGAAGCACCCGCAGCAGACGTCCCCGCAGCACCGCACGCCGGGAGGGCTGCGTCACCACGCCGTAGGAGATTCCCCCCGCGTCGCCTTCGATCGCGACGATCTCGCCGCGACGGTACACCGTGTCGCCAGCGTCGAAGTCGACGGCGCGGCCCGTCCGATCCGATCGAACCGTGACCACGTTGTACAGCGTGCCGTCGAGCGGGGCCGCCGAGTCGCGCTTGGGATCCCAGGGCAGAGGATCGATGAGCGTGTCGGGGTCGGGCTCGGGCTGCGGCGGCTCCGGCGCGAGAAACACGGGCGGACCGCTGGTGCGCGGCTCCACCAGTTGCTCGGTCTCCTGCTCCGGAACCTCCGGCGCGCGATCCTCGCGCGATGAGGGCGTCCTCGGACCGCGTCGTTCCCGCGTCTGCGCCCGGTCGAGGCTGCGACCGTCGAACAGCTCGTCGCTCGGAGCCTCGCGAACGCGCAGCCCACGATCGGCTCCCCGCTCCGGTTGGCGAGCGTCGCGATCCTGCGGCGCGCCGTCGGCAGGCCTGCGGTCGGTGCGATGCGCGCCGAGCATCGGACGTCGATCGCCACCTTGACCCTGACCCTGAGGCTCCTCGCGGCCGCGTCCCCGATGGCGCTGACGGCGGCGTCGATCGCGATCCCCGCCGCCTTCCGCCGGGCGCGCGTTCTGGGCGCCGTCGCGTCGCGACTCGGGACCGGAACCCGCGGGGCGATCCCGTCGCGACTCGGGACCGGAACCCGCGGGGCGATCCCGCCGCGACTCGGGACCGGAACCCGCGGGGCGATCCCGCCGCGGCTCGTTCCGATCGCGCTGGGGCTCACGCGGCCGGTCCTGCGCAGGACGGGGCTCGGCCGAGGCGTCGGTGCGCGGGGGCTGCGGGCGAGGCTGCGCGCTCTGCGGCGGGCGGTTGTCGGCAGGGGCGGCCGGATCGCGGCGATCGTGGCGACGATGGCGGCGTCGGCGGCGAGGCTCGTCTCCACCCCCATCGGGTCGGTTCGGCTGTCCGGGATTGTCGGCTGACACGTCGTCACCCCGCGACTGCGCGAAGGCGCAGCATCATGTTCTCCACGAGCAGGCTGGTCGACGCGTTGCGTTCGAGCTCGCGCATCGCCTGCAGCACGATTTGATAGCGCATCGCCATGGGCCCCGCACGTGGACCGTCGTGGAGCGCATCGGCGCGCGCAGCCCGCGCCAGCCTTGCGGCCAACGCTTCCAGGTTCTCGCGCAGCACCCTCTTGTCGCTCGACTTGGCGTCGGCGACGTCGAGCGCGGCGACCATGTCCGGCGCGCCGATCGCGCGCAGGGCCGCATCGACGAAGGCCTGTCGTCGCTTCGCGGAGTCCGCATCGACGATGGACAGGGCGAGGGAGGCGCTTCCGGAGGCGAGGGCGACGGCCTCCTGGGCCTGGGGCTGTGGGATGCCGTGGCGCTCGAGGATGCCGAGGAGGACGGCGTCGGGAAGGGGAGCGAACCGGATGCGGAAGGAGCGGGAGCGGACGGTGTCGATCAACCGCGCCGGGCGCGAGGTGAGCAGCACGAAGTAGGTGTCGTGGCCCGGCTCCTCGAGGGTCTTGAGCAGGCTGTTGGCGGCGGAGATCGAGAGCTCGTCCGCGCGGCGCACGATGAACACGCGGGCGCGCCCTTCGTGCGGAGGGTAGGGCGTGCGCTCGAGCACCAGCTTGCGCACCTGATCGACCGAGATGTCCTGCAGCTCGGGCGAGCGTCGTCCGAGCAGCTCCGGCGGGTAGAGCCCTCGCTCGATGAGCACGACGTCGGGGTGCATCGGCACGGGCGGGGATTCGCAGAGCGAGCTGGCGCGCTGGCAGGCGGAGCACTGGCCGCATCCGAGCGGATCCCCCGCCGTGCACACGAGCGCGCGTGCGAGCGCGAACGCTGCCATCTCCTTGCCCACGCCGTCGGGCCCTTCGAAGCGCAGCGCATGGTGCACCTGTCCCCGGCGCAGGATGCGCGTCAGCGTGCCGATGGCTGCGGTCTGGCCCTGGATGGCATCGAACGACACGCGCGCAACGTAGCCCGATCCGGCGCGATCGCCAAGGCCGAGGAATCACGTCCGTGCGGCTGGCCCGTCACGCCGATTTGTTCTATGGGGAGTGCGCCGATCATGGATCCCACCTCGTTGCAGGAACCCCTCGTCATCGCCGGCCGCACTTTCCAATCCCGGCTGCTCGTCGGAACCGGCAAGTTCTCGTCTGCCGCCACCATGCGGCGCGCCGCCGACGCGTGCGCCGCCGAGATCGTCACCGTGGCGCTGCGCCGCGTGGATCTCGACAATCCGCAGGACGACATGCTCGGGGCGCTGGCGGGCGGCAGGTTCCTGATACTGCCGAACACCTCCGGGGCGCGTGATGCCGACGAGGCGATTCGGCTTGCGCGCATGGCGCGAGCCGCGGGGCTCGAGCCCTGGATCAAGCTCGAGGTCACGCCCGATCCGCGTTGGCTGCTGCCCGATCCGATGGAGACCCTGCGCGCGGCCGAGGTGCTCGTGAAGGACGGCTTCGTCGTGATGCCGTACATCCAGGCCGATCCGGTGCTCGCGCGTCGCCTCGAGGAGGTCGGCTGCGCGACGGTGATGCCGCTCGGCGCGCCCATCGGCTCCAACAAGGGCGTGCGTACCCGCGACTCGATCCAGATCATCCTGGAGGGCGCCTCGGTCCCCGTGGTGGTCGATGCGGGACTCGGAGCCCCGTCCCACGCCGCAGAGGCGATGGAGATGGGAGCCAGCGCAGTGCTCGTGAACACCGCCATCGCCACCGCGCGCGATCCGGTCGAGATGGCCCGCGCGTTCCGGCTCGCCGTCGAGTCCGGACGTGCGGCGTGGCGCGCAGGGCTCCCCGGCGCCCGCGAATCCGCCGAGGCCTCCAGCCCACTCACGGGGTTCTTGCGGTGAGCTTCGAGCTGCACCTTCGCGACGCCGATCTCCCGTCGCTCGTGCGCGAGTCGGAGAGCTGTACCGAGTCCGACGTCGAGCGCGCGCTCGGCAAGGAGCACCTGCAGCTCGTCGATCTGCTCGCGCTGCTCTCCCCCGCTGCATCTCGCTGCCTCGAGCCCATGGCGCAGCGCGCCCGTGCGCTCACCTTGCAGCGCTTCGGACGCACCATCCTGCTGTACGCGCCGATCTATGTTTCCAACGAGTGCACCAACCGCTGCGCGTACTGCTCGTTCGCGGTGCAGAATGACGTCCCCAGGACAACTCTCACCCTCGAGCAGGCTGAGGCCGAAGCGGAGTTCCTGCGCGCCGAGGGCTTCCGCCACGTGCTGATCGTCAGCGGCGAGTCCCGCCGCGCCGCTCCGCCCGAGTCCTTCGCTGCGCTGATCCGACGCATCCGTCCCTGGGCCGCGAACCTGACGCTCGAGGTCTACCCCCTCGAAGAGCGCGAGTACGCGATGCTGGTCGATGCGGGTGCGGACGGCGTGACGTTGTACCAGGAGACGTACGATCGCACGGTGTATGCGCAGGTGCATCCCGCGGGGCGAAAGGCGGACTATGGGTACCGCCTCGCCGCCCTCGAGCGCGCCGGACGGGCAGGCATGGCACGGCTCAACGTCGGCGCCCTGCTCGGCCTGCACCCGTGGAGATCCGAAGCCCTCGCCATCGCCCTGCATGCGTCGTGGCTCATGAAACACTTCTGGCGATCGCAGGTCGCGGTCAGCTTCCCCCGCCTGCGCCACGGTCCCTCCGGCTATCAGCCCGCGTTCCCCGTGTCCGACCGGGACCTGGTGCAGATGATGACGGCGATGCGCCTGTTCCTGCCCGACGCCGGCATCGTGCTGTCGACGCGCGAGCCCGCGCACCTGCGCAACGCCCTCATCCCCATGGGCGTGACCCAGATGAGTGCCGGCTCCAAGACCGAGCCCGGCGGCTACACCATGCCATGCGAGGAGGGCGCACAGTTCTCCGTCGAAGACCGCAGATCCGCCGCGCAAATCGCGCGCCTCATCGTGCAGGCCGGCTACGAGCCCGTCTGGAAGGACTGGGACCGAGGTCTGTCCAGAGGAGCCGCCGCATGAAGCTCGTTGTGAACGGCAAGGAGCGCGTCTTCGAGGGGCCCGCGACGCTGACCGGCCTCATCGCGGCCCTCGGGCTCGACGCCAGCACTCTCGTGGTCGAGCACAACGGCGAGCTCGTGCGCCGCGAGGATCACGGCAGCCGGTTGCTCCGCGAGGGAGATCGGCTCGAGCTCGTCCGGTTCGTGGGAGGCGGCTGACCTCCCCGTGTGCGACGCGAGGTGTCGCTCGAACCGATCCTTGCGTTGAGCGCCGCGACGGAATCCGCGTAGGATGACCTTCCACCCTCGAGCGGATGGAACCCTGCGGAGGCGCCCCATGACCCGAATCCTGCACACGTCCGACTGGCATCTCGGCGCAACCCTCGAAGGTGCCTCGCGCGACGAGGAGCACGAGCGATTCCTCG
>JAKLDZ010000286.1 GCA_022703255.1 Myxococcota bacterium
ACACCGAGCCGTCCGCCTCGTACAGCTCGTGCGCGCCGCGGCGCGCCGTCTCCAGCAGCAGCGCCTCGTGCTTGAGCAGCCGCGCCTCCCGCTCGATCCTGTCGAGCTCGTCGGCGCGCGGCGCGAGCCTGTCGATCTCGACGCAGTCGAGCGCCACGATGAGCTCCTTGGTTTCCCCCAACGCGATCTCGTAGGCCGCAGCCCGGGCCCTCCCGCGCTTGCCCACACCCTCGCCGATGTTGAACGGCACGCTTCGCGAAGCGCGGCGCATCTGACTGCGCAGGTCGGCCTCGCCGCGAGGGAACTGGTCGACGAGGCAGCCCACAGCCTGGTACAGACGGAGCGCGCAGCGGTAGACGTCGAGCTGGTGGAGCTCGTTTCGGCGGTGCGAGACGATGGAAGTGTCGTGTGGGCGTGAAGCGTGACCGTGACCGTGACCGTGACCGTCGTTGATGGGGGAGGCGAGAGTGGAGGCGGAGGCGAGAGGCACGAGAGGCGCGGACATGACGTTTCTCCTTCAGCGCCCCATCGGCCAGCCCGCCTTCCGGTTGCGTCATTTCTGATTGGCGTGCGCTTCTTGGGGGATCTCGTGTCGGTCGGTCCCCCCCCCCCACCGGAGGGCGCAGGGTGGAACGAACAAGAGCGAACGCCGTTGGTGAAGGCCGTTGGTGAAGGCCGTTGGTGAAGGCCGTCAGTCCGCTGACGGCGCCGGGTGTTCGCAGACGCACGCGTGTTGTGTCTTCGCGGGAAGTTCCGTGGTTCTGGCCGTCCCTGGAAAGGCATGAAGTGTGCAGCAACAGAGGGCATGAACCGCGATCGAGTAGGCCCCGATCAAGTAACCCGCGCCATCAAGTCATTGCGCGTCATCTCCGTTGTGATCGTCGCTGCTGCCTGGCTCGTTGCCTCCTGCGGCGGATCTGTCGCGTCCTCCGATGACACGACTGCCGGCAGCGGCGGATCCGCGGGCCCGTCTCCCGATGCTTCGGCCGCGGGGGCGGCGGGCGCGTCCGGGGCGGGCGGCAGCTCAGGGGCGGCGGGCGCAGGGGGAGCCGCGGGCTGCGTCGGCGCAGACCTCGATTCCAATCCAGAACACTGCGGCGCGTGCTTCCACGATTGCATGGGCGGCGCGTGCAAGGCAGGCTTCTGCCAGCCCGTGGAGGTCGGCCCCGCACCGCCCATGGCGCCGGAATGGGGCTTCCGCCTCAAGGTCGATGAAACGCGTCTGTTCATCTTTGCCATCAGCCCGCAGTCGCTTCAGATAACCAGCCTCCCCAAGGCGGGCGGTGCGCCGTCCACGGTGCTCCCCGAGACGCCTCTGATGCTCGGCGGATTCGCGCTCCTCGGAGACTCCATCTATCTCATGGACCAGGTCGGTTCCTATCGACTGCTCCGGCTCCCCAAGTCGGGTGGAGCGATGTCCGTGCTCTGGGACGAACAGGACTTCGCTCCCGTCTCCCTGACGCCCGACGCCGACCGGATGTGGTTCGTCACGGAGAGCCAGGGCAACCCCGATTTCGTCAGAATCATGCGTCTCGACCCCGCCAAGGGTACGACGAACTCTGTCGTCGAGCTGGAGAGCGATTTCATGCTGACCAGGCTGGCGACCGATGACGACTCGCTCTACGTTCGGGCCTTCCCATTTGCCGGAGGCCCCGGTTCGGGTCCCATCCTTCGCGTGCCGAAGCAAGGCGGGCCGCTGCAGGTTCTGGTGCAGGCCAAGGACGAGGCTCTCTACAACATGCTGCCGGCGGGGCAGGATCTCTACTACGTCGCAGCCTCCGCCAAGAACCCGCCCACCTTCAGGCGGGTGATGCGCGTCGCCAAGGCCGGCGGGACTCCCACCGTCGTCCTCGATGCGGATCCCGCATCCGATATCTACCCCCTTGTCGTGGAGAACGAGCACCTCTGGTGGATGCGCTCCAAAGGCCAGCCGAGCGTGTTCGACGTTGGGATCTACCGCATGCCCATCAGCGGCGGGGACAGCGTACCGGTGGTGGACGAGGTCGTGAAGTCCAACGTTGCCGGCGATGCGACGAGCTTCTACTGGGTGCGGATGTCGGGAGAGATCGTGAGGCTCGTGAGATAGGAATGCATATCCCCGAGACTCGACAACGGAAGCCGAGGCTCAGACGATGCTGACGCGCAGGGCGAAGAAGGGGAACGCTCCCCGCGTTCGTTACGCACCGAACCCGATCTCCTTCGCACGCCCCCTCGGATTCATCTTCTGCTCCTCCTGAAGCGCTTCCACCAACATCGCGGCATCCTTGGGCGCGCCGAGCAGGCGCGCCTTGCGCACCACCGCGGCGAAGTCGCCCGGTGTCAGCAGCGAGAGCCGATCGATCGCGGGGCGCAGCGCCTCGTCGGGCGCCACCCCGAAGCCCTCGAGCGTACGGCAGAACAGCCCCCAACGCTGATCGGGGCGCATCGGGTCGAAGCGGACCTTGAGGGCGAATCGACGGAAGACCGCCGGATCGAGCGTCTCGACGAGGTTGGTCGAGCACAGGAAGATCCCCTGAAAGGCCTCCATCTGCACGAGCATCTCGTTGGTCTTCGACACCTCCCACGACCGATGCGCGCCGCTCCGATCCCCCAGGAAGCTGTCGGCCTCGTCGAGCAGCAGCACCGCGTTCGCCGCCCGCGCCTCGGCGAACATCTCCGCGATCAGCTTCTCGTTCTGACCCACCCACATGCTGAGAAGATCGGAGGCGCGCTTTGCGATCAGCTCGCGGCCGACCGTTGAAGCCACCTGATGCGCGAAGGCCGACTTGCCCGTGCCCGGCGGACCGTACAGGAGCACCGTTCCGCTCGACTCGCGCGTGAGCCCGTCCAGAATCGGCGGAAGCGGTGTCGAGCTGTTGACCCACTGCGGACTCCACTCCCCCAGATCGAGCGGGACCGGAGGCCGCATCCGACACGTGCCCTGCAGATCGACGCAGCCGTCGATCACTCGGGACATCGTGGCCTCCACCTCGGCGGGGGATTCGACCCCCGACAAGCGCACGACGGCGGCGGCGTTCTCGATGTGACCGGGGGCAACGCGGCTGTCCCGGGCGACCCGCGTGAGCCACGCATCGCTCACGTCGAGGCTGCCCAGATACCGGCGGATCATGCCCTTGCGGACCGCCGCGGGCGGCTCGCGCAGCTCCATCACCAGCCGGAACCTGCGCAGCAACGAGGGATCGATGCTCTCGCCGTGGTTGGCGATCCAGATCGCGGGGACCGGGTTCTTCTCGAGCGTCCGGTTCATCCAGGCCTTGTCGAGGCCCGGCTCGGGCTCCTCGAACGGCAACCGCGTCCAGCGGCGCCGCCTGCTCGTCGTGATCGCCTCGTCGATCTCGTCGAACAGGATGATCGCCCCCCGTTGAGCCGCGAGGATTCGCTGGCTCAGGGCGTAGGCCGTCAGCCTGCCGGAGCTCGGGAGTCCTTCGCCGTCTTTGTCTTGCGAGGCAATCTCGAACAGCGAAGCGCCGCTCTCTCTCGCAATCATGCGGGCCAGCTCCGTCTTGCCCACGCCCGGATGGCCGTGCAGGAGCACGTTGACCCCGACCGCCCGCTCCCGCGAGGCGGCGGTGAGCAGCCGCAGCACCAGATGCACGGCGTCGCGCGCGTGCGGGAAGTCCTCGATGCCGAGCTGGGTGACGGCGCCCGGCGTGAAGAAGTGGGCGAACATGTCTTCGGATGCGACGTATTCCCGTCGAAGGGCGTGGGAGAACGACGGACTGACTGCGATGCGCTGGTCGGAGTGCTTGTCGAAGCAGGAATCGACGGCGACCATGCCGGCGGCGACGATGGGCGAGTCGTGGTCGAGTGCGGCTCGAACCTGCTCCGGCGCGCAGCCGAGGGCCAGCGAGAGGGTCGCAAAGAGCCTGCCCCCGCCGACGGCGAGGGCCCGATCGAAGACCTCGGACAGGCTCTCGCGGAGCCCCAGGGACACGGCGAATGCGAGGACGGACTGCTCGATGTCGCCGAGGCCGAGACGCAGCGCCACGTGGCGGACGTTGACGAACTCGGGCGGGCTCTCGTCGAGCGGTGAAGCCTCGAGCTGCTCGAGCCGCGCCCGGAATCGCGCCAGCCGTCTCGCGCTCTCCTCGCGCCCGTGCGCACGAAGGTCGGCGTCCGAGGTGTCGTCGTCGTCGCAGAACACCGACAGCTCGCAGCCCGGTCCCGCCTCGCTCCAGTATTCGGGCTCGAGAGCGCCGCTGGCCGCCATCAGACGGCACGTCCAGAGGCTGGCCGGGGAGCCGTCGGTGAAGATCGTGTCCGGTTCCAGGTGCATCCTCCGCGCTCTCCGGTGTCGGAACTCCATCGAGTAGGCCATCGTCACCTCCGCAAGGCCGCTGAATGCAGGCATCGGAAGCCTACCCCCGGGGGACGACATACCTTGTCGCTTGTCGGCGCGCTTTGTGTTCCCGTCGCGGGGGGAGCGGCGGTAGGATTGCCCCGTGAACGACAAGAACAGGCGCAAGCTCTCCGAAACCATCGTGCGCTACCTGCGCATGCTCCAGATGGTCCCCCAAGGGCGACGCATCGACGCCGGCACGATCGAGCGTCAGCTCGCCGACGAAGGGATCGTCATCCACCGTCGCAGCATCCAGCGCGACCTCGAGCTGCTCTCCGTGGCCTTCCCGGGACTCACGTGCGACAACAGCACGAAGCCCTACGGCTGGACCTGGATGTCGTCCGCTCCCCTGATGGAGCTGCCGCCGATGGGGCTGGCGACGGCCGTGACGCTGGAGCTGATGCGGGCGTATGCTGCGCCGGTGCTGCCCCGGGCGACGTTCAAGACGCTCCAGCCGTACTTCGATCGGGCGCGGGCTTCACTGCAGCGATCGCCCAACGTGCGGATGGCGCGCTGGCCTCGCAAGGTGAAGGTCTTGCCGCGGGGGCTGGAGCTGCTGCCGCCGAGCGTCTCGGATGCGGTGCTGGAGGTCGTGTACGCGGCGCTGCTCGAGGAGCGCCAGTTCCACATGCGCTACCGCAAGCGGGGCGCTGCCCACGACACCGAATACGACGTCGATCCCCTTGGCCTGGTGGTGCGCGGAGGCGTGCTCGTGCTCGTGTGCCTGCTCGGCGGGGAGGATCAGGTCAAGCAGATCAACCTGCACCGGATCAAGGACGCGCAGTTGCTCGATACGCGTGCGCGGATCCCCACCACGTTCCGCCTCGAGGCCCATCTGCACGATGGCGGCGTGTCGTTCAAGCTCGGCAAGCCGATCCGGCTCAGGATGATCGTCGATCGGCGCGCAGCGATCACGCTGCACGAGACCCCGCTCGATCGCACCCAGCAGATCACCGAGTGGGACGACGACAACGATCTGGTGGAAGTGACGGTGCCGGACACGTTGGAGCTGCGTGGGTGGATCGCGAGCTACGGGCCGCTGATCGAGGTCCTGGAGCCCAAGGCGCTTCGCGACGAGATGGCGCGCGCCGCGCATGCGATGGTCGCGCGCTACGCATCGTCCCCGTCGAGACGCGTTGCCGGGCGAGGTGCGCTGCGCAAGACCCGGCCCCCGACCGAAGCGGCGCAGCGGCCGCGGAAGAGGAGTGGGTAGGGAGCGCCCGGGAGAGCGGTTGGTTGTGTCCCCCGTTCCTGCACCTGGCGGTGAGGTCGTCCAGGGATTGCGGGAGCCGGGGCGTCGGAGTAGATTCCCTCCTTGCCATGATGCGAGGGAGACTGGTGGTGACGATTGTCGCGGTGCTGGCCGCTGCCTGCGGGTCCAGCCCGCACGATCGCGTGGACGAGTCGGTCGAGGATCCGCAGGACGCAGCGACGAGCGAGGACTCCGCACAGGATTCGGCTGGCGGGGCGGGACAGGGAGGGAGCGGCGGAGCGGTGTCGGCGGGCGGGGCGGCAGGGGAGTGTGTGCCCGATTGCGTGCAAGCTCGCTGCGGAGACCCGAACGGCTGCGGAGGAACGTGCAAGGGGACCTGTCCGGTCAACGAATGGTGCGACAAGGAGCACGTGTGCCAGTGCGGGGCCGCACCGCATTATGTCCGGGTGGACGGCGTTTGCCTGCCCTCATGTGGAGAGTTGCTGGTCCGCAAAGGGTTGCCGGATCATGGAATGGGGTGCTGCGGGCCCAAGGGGTGCGTGGCAGGCACCGTCGTAGGGGGCCCCGGAGAGACCCACGACTGCGCGTTCTGCTGCACCGGATCGACTCCCGAAACCGTGTGCATCGACTGACACGTCAGAGCCTGGTGACGACGGTGAGCTTGCCGCTGCACTCCGAGGTGGCTTCCGACCGCACGCAGTATCCCTTGTCCGAGCCGGAGCATTCGAGCAGCGAGGGAAAGGGCGCGAACGTCAGCTCCGGGGTGCCCACGCCGGATGGAGCGGTTGCCTTGGCGATGTTGAACGATGCGCACTGCTGGGGCGCATAAGGGTCGAAGACCCGCACGACGTAGTCGCCGGACTCGAACGGTTTCTGATCCAGACGTCGCACGCGCACCGTCACCCGGTCTTGATCGTCGATGCTCCCCGATATCTCCATGGTGATGCCGCCTGCGCAGGAGTACGACGCCTCGGCGGTGAACTCCGGTGTCTCGGGCTCGCAGACATGGGTGCAGGCCGGGTTGAGACACTGGCCGCCGTCGCAGCCGTGCAAGCATTCGAGAATCAGCTCTCCCCGGCTCCAGCAGGAGTCGAACCAGTACTGGTCCCCTTCATCGCAGGCCACGTGAGCGTTCGGCGTGCAGCAAGCGCCGTTCGCGCAGCCTCCCTCACACGGTTGATCCGGCCCCCAAGCCCCGCATCCCCCGTCCTGCGCGAGGCAACTCTGAGACACGGCCTTGTCCACGCAGCGCGATTGCCCAGGCTCGCAGCCACCGTCGCACACTCCGCTCGAGGACGAGTCCCCCGCCTCCGTGGGATCGTCTCCGGGAAGCGCCGAGACCACCTCCGGCACACAACCCGCCAGTCCAGCCAGTGCCCAGAACCATGCCGGTGCGGCAACCGAGCGGAGAATCGAAGAGCGAATCTCCCCCATCTACCAGCTCCATTGTGAGAGAAGGGTGACTTGGGTTCCGGGAGCTGCGGTGGAGTGCTTCCGCGCCGTGGCCCACAGGGTTGCACCCGTGGGGAGCGCGAGCGCCGCTGCAACGAATGTCGCGATGGCCGCGGTCTGGAGCCGCGTTGCCGAGTCGTGCAGCTCCACGCCCACGGAATCGCAGACACGCGGCGAGTCTCCGGTGCAGTGCCGATCCATTCGGACCATGGAGGAAGCCGATTGTGCCGCGAGCACGGCGCCGGAAGCGACTAGCCCGAGGCCGATCCCGACGACGACGGGACCGCCGATCGCGCGCCAGTCGTTGGTCGGGCGTTCGGGAATTGGATGGGCAGTCACTCGGGCGGGGGGCGCGATGGGGTTGCGGATCGCCTTCGCGGCCGGGGGCATCGACAGCGGAGGCAGCCAGACGTGGTGCACGGAGCTCTCCGCAGGCAGCAGGAAGTCGACGGACGACGGGGAGAATCCCGGTGCAGAGGCGCCGCAGCTGTGCTTGCCGGCTGCCACGAGCACCTCGACACCGACCATGGAGTCGGTCATGGGCTCACCGTCGCATTGGAGCCGAAGCCCGGGGATTGGTGTCGTTCCAGCGACTCTGATGACGAGTCTGGGGCGGTTGGACTCGACCGCTGCTCTCCGCTCCCTGGCTGCCAGCTCCCGTGGGCCATCGTTCGCAGTCCTCGCGAGCTGCTCCGCTGTCTGATACGCTTTCCAGGCGTCGTTCAGACGGCCGAGACGCTCGGAGCAGAGTCCGATTCCCAGGAGGGCTCCGGCCGTCGGATCGAGCTCGTGGCTTCGCC
>JAKLDZ010000287.1 GCA_022703255.1 Myxococcota bacterium
ATATGAAACGCATCGGCGGCAAGAAAAGTCCTGATTTTATCTGTCAGGACGGCTAAATGCGCGGAATCAGTATCGGCGGGAAGATGCAATTCGTAAGAAAAGCCCCGCAGCGCCTGCGCCAGCGCCAGCATCGACGGGGCGAGCACGAGCATCGCCCCGAACTGCACCCGATCTGCCAGCAGGTTGTCCGCCGTCGGACCGAGCGTCATCTGCAGCGACGCCGCCACGCCGTACACAGCCGACGCAGCCGCCGTGATCGACGACAACGCGTGCACCCGTCGGCTCGACCCCGGCACGAAGCACAGCCCGAACGAGTACGCTGCAGTCGCTGCCACAGCGCCCGAGCATGCGATCCCAAGCAGTTGGAGCTGTTCTCCCGTCACGCCGCAAACCTCGGAGCCGGGCGGTAGCCTAGACCATCGACGCGCGGCTTCCGAGCCACAACGCGAGACCCCGATTCCGAGCCTCGCGTTCGCTGCAAAAGCTCACTCTCTCGCAGCCTCTCGCCCCTACCTTCGCCTCCTGCGCACGAGCCCGCCAAGTGCGACGAGCACCAGCGCCCAGGCTCCCGCGCTCCCGCTGCTGCGCGTGCGGCAACCGCACCCGCCGTCGTCGCCCGCGTCGCCGCCATCGGCCGCTCCCGCCACACCCGAGTCCGCGCTGCCCGCGTCGGCCTGCACCGAGCCTCCCGTCCCCGCGGCTCCCGCCGATCCCGCGGCTCCCGCCGATCCCGCGGCTCCCGCCGATCCCGCGGCTCCCGCCGATCCCGCGGCGCCTGCCGATCCCGCGGCGCCCGCCGATCCCGCGGCGCCTGCCGATCCCGCGGCGCCCGCCGATCCATCCTCTGGCGACGCGTCCCCCGGCGCGTCCGCGCCCGCATCCTCGGCCGTGCACACCCCCGCATGACATGTCCCGATCGAGCACGCGACCCCGTCGGACTTCGCAGGCTCCGAGCACACCCCGTCCGCGGGATTGCACACGCCCACCTCGTGGCACTCGTCCTTCGCCACGCAAACGACGTTCCCCGCCGCGACGCACGTCCCCGCATTGCACACGGACTTGTCGGTGCACGCATTCGCGTCGTCACACGAACTACCGTTCGCGGGACCGCATACGCCGTCCTGCGCAGCTCCCGCCTTCTTGCTGCACGCCAGGCAGTCGCTCCACAGTCCCCCTCCGCACTCCGTGTCGCAGCACACTCCGTCGACGCACATCCCGCTGTGGCAGTTGCTCGCGTCGGTGCACACCGTGCCGTCCGGATCCTTCAACACGTAGCCGTACGCCGCGCCAGACTGCGGACCACCTGAGTCGGACCAACGCGCGCCCACAATCGCCTTGTTCCCCGAGATGCCCACCGCGAGGCCGAAGTGATCCATGGGCGCACCGTTGCCCGCGACCAGCTTCACCTGCTGCGTCCACGCCGTGCCCGACCGGCGGAATACGTACGCCGCTCCCGACATGCTCCCCTTGTCGTCACACCCGTTGGCGCCGATGATCGCCAACTCTCCCGCGATCGACACCGAAATGCCGAAGCCGTCCCCGACCGCTCCGTCCGCCGCGAGGAGCTTGGCCTGCTGCTGCCACGTGTTCCCGCTCCTCACGAACACGTACGCCGCCCCGGTCCCCGTGCCATCGGACGAGTGCGCGCCCACCACGACCGTCGTGCCCGACACCGCTACGGAGACACCGAACCGATCGTTCGCCTTCAAGCCCGTCGGCTGCAGCTTGCCCTGCTGGGACCACGTCGCGCCGGCTCTCGAGAACACGTACGCCACGCCGCTGTGCGCTCCCACTCCGGTTCGCTCCGGCGCGCCTACCACCGCGATGTCTCCGGACACCGCCACGCTCGCACCGAAGCGATCGTTGGCCACCGAGTCGCTCGCCATCAGCTTCGCCTGCTGCGGCCAGTTGTTCGACGTGTTGACGAACACGTAGGCCGCTCCCGCGTCGTTGCCGACCGGCCCCGACAGGGGAGCCCCCACGATCAATGTCGTGCCGTCGAGCCCCACCGATGTGCCGAACTCGTCCCCCGCCGCAGCATCGCCCGGCACGACCTGCTTCAGGTTCGTCAGCGTCGTCCCGCTCCAGCTCGCGATCCTCACTCTCCCCGCGTTCGTCGCCGACGTGTCCTCACCCGGCCCGCCCCACGCCAGCCACGTTCCCGAAAGGGCCACCGAGGTGCCCCACTTGTCCGACGCTGCGCCCCCACTCGCCCCCGTCGCCGTGGTGAACCCTCCCGTCTCCCAGTTCCACAGGCTCACGGCCCCCGAGTCCGCCGGGTCGGTCAGGCTCTCCGCGTTGGGAGCTCCGATCAACACACGGTCTCCCGACACCGCGACCGCACTGCCAAACCACGCCTCGATCGCGCTGGTGTGCGGCGACGCGATCACGAACTCGGTGCCAACGAGCGCCATCGGTTGGGTCTGCGGGCCCTGCCAGGGAAGCTCCGGCTGCCCGGCCGCCCCGTCCCCCCAACCGAGCAGCAAGGGGAGACACGCCATCGGCAGGATGCCAGCACGAGACCCATCGAGACGGCGCAGAAGTGCCATGAGTCACCTTCCTCGAGCCCAAGGATGTTGGTGTGGAGGCGCAAGCCCCTTTCGCTCGCGCCCCATGGAAGTAGCACGATTCTGGGATCAGCGGATCATCGCGCTGCCGTAGGCCATGAGCCCCGGCTTGTCGAACAACCCCGCTGCAATCACCGTCGTCGATGACGTGCCGGGCTCCCACCTCACTGCGTCCCAACCCGTCCCGCCATCCGCCTGCGCCGCCAGCCCGATCAGTCCACCGTCGCCGTCATACGCCGGCTGATTCGGTACCCCCACCCGGTCCGGCCCCGGCTCCGTCGCGCTCGTCTCGAGCATGCGCCAATGCCGCGCAAAGTTCGCGTCGTCCGTGCCGACCAGCGCCCCTTGCCCCGGCATCCACACCATCCCCCCAGGTCGATCCACCTGCTCCGTCTTCCACCACCACGAGGTCGCCCCCGTGTCCACCATCACCCGCTCGATGCCACGCCCTGCTCGTCCCGTCCCCGCATCCGCATCCTGTGGCACGCAGCCGACTCCCAGCACCATCAGCGTCCGCGAGCTCTCGTCCCACGCCGCACTCCACGGGTTCACCGCCTCCAACGCGATCGCCGTGCCCTCCTCCGCGCCGTTGAGATCGATCACCGACCGCGTCGACGCGTCGATCCCGACCACGAGCGCCGGGATTCCGCTGCACTTCCCAACGTAGTCCGGTGCCTCGCCCAGCTCGGTCTGGTCGATGCGCTGCAGCACCAGATACACCCGCTTGCTCGACGAGTCGTAGACCCCGTCCACCACGTCCACCAACCCGTCGTTGTCGGCCACGAACGAAGACAGATCGATCGAGGCCGTCTGCGCACCCGTGCCGAGTTCGATCACCGGCGCGGTGTTCTGGCCGTAGCGAAGCACGTACGCCTCCGTTCCGGCAGACACCACGACCGCGTACGGGTTGGCCTTGCCCGCGTCCGCCTCAACACCGACATCCAGAGTCCGCTCCACCGTTGCCGGGTTGACCGCATCCAGAACCGAGACCTTCCCCTGGGTCCGGTGCAGCAAGAAGCCGCGACCGCCGCTCGCGTAGGGGAGGGTGTCCTGGTCGTCGAAAGTAACCCGGCCCGCGAGGGTCGAGGTCTCCAGATCGATCACGGCCGCCTGGGCCGTGGTCGCGTAGTCCGAGCCAACCAGGATCGCGAAGCGCTTCACTCCGGCTTCTGCGGAGGCTTCCTCCGAGGCTTCCGCCGTCGCATCGGAGCCGGTCTCGGCCTCGAGCCCGGCGTCGGGGGGGGCAGGGGAGTCGGTCGCGGCGTCCTGCTCGGTCGACGGGCCCTGGGACTCGTCGGAGGAGTCTCCGCAACCGACGAGCGCGCCAGCGAAGATCACGGGGAGAACGGATGAGAGAAGAGACAAACGCATATCGGGCTCCTGGGGGCATGCTCCGCGCATGCCCGTTCCTGGCCGACCCGAGGGCGAAGACAGAATAGGAATCCGGACGAACGCGGAATGTGCGTCATCCGGGCTCCGATCTCCCCACGGAGGTCGGCAACATGGTCCTCGTGGGGCAGGTTTCCTGGCTCCCGGATCGTCCTCGGGCGAGCCCTTCCCAGGCCGGAGCCCAGTGGTTCTTCTCGCCTTTGTCCCCGGTTACAGTGGCGGGGCCGCGCCGGCATCGCACCGGCTTCCCTATCCGTCCGAACATCTCGGGCGGAGCGCCTCCCCGCGACAAGCCGTGGAGAGGCAACCACACGAAGGGTGCCCTCGCTCACACGGGGGCACCGCCGCGGCACGTAGGCCGGTCACCCCGCCGAGTCAAGAAATCGTTCGGGGGGACGTGCGGTTCGGGTTCCATCGGTCCGGGCCTTGTTGTTACACTTTCCACCCCGGTCGCTGACCCGGTTGCATCTGTTCGTCCAGCGGTCCTCATCGGCCTACTCCGAGCCCAGAGCAGAATGAGCGCACCCAGCCAAAACCCCGTCGAGCCCGTCGTGCCCGGCACCGTCATCAACGAACGGTACGAGACCCGACAAAGCCTCGGCAAAGGAGGAATGGGGGAGGTCTTCCTCGCCTACGACCGCAGCACCCACCAGATGGTGGCGCTGAAGATCCTCCGCGAGGATTCCCGCATGCCCGGCGACGACGAAGCGTTGCGCCAGGAGCTCATCCACGCCCGCGCCGTGGGACACCCCAACGTCTGCCGCGTCCATGACCTCGCCCCCAGCAACTGGGGCCCCATCCTCGTCATGGAGCACATCGAAGGGCAAACCCTCCATACCCATATCCGGCGTCGCAAGGCCCAGGGCGGCTACACCGCCGACGAGTTCCGAAAGATCGCAAGCGAAACATGCCAAGGCCTCGCCGCCATCCATGAGCAGGGCCTCGTCCACGGCGACTTCAAACCAGGCAACGTCATGGTCACCGACGACAAGGCCATGATCCTGGACTTCGGCTTCGCCCAGGAGCGCGCGCGACTGTCTGCGCGTCGCCCCGGCGCTCCGCCCGACGGCGGCACCCCCAACTACATGTCCCCGGAACGCCTGCGTTCTGGCGGCGCCAGCCCCGAAGACGATCTCTACGCTCTCGGTCTCACCCTCTGGGAAATGTGGACCTGCAAGGTCCCCGAGCCGGGCGCTCGCCCCAGAGCCCAACGCATGCGCGGTCAGATCATGTTCGACGTCCCCTCTCGACTCACCGTCGATGAGGTCAAGCTCGTCTTCCGCTGCCTGTCCGAGAACCCTCTGCTGCGCCCACAGGCACGCCACCTTCGCTTCTTCAACCCCGCGAAGATGACCGTCAGCCCCATCCAGGTCCCTCGCGAACGCCTCGACCCAGGACCCCCTCTCGCGCGCGGGGTCTCCCAGCACTTCATGCCGCGCACCCAGTCGTTGCTCATCACCTACGCAACCAATGCGCCCGAGGCGGTCGGACGCATGTACCCCCTCGATCGCCCTTCCCTCTCCATCGGCCGTCGCGCCGACCAGGACGTCATCGTCCCCGAACCCACCGTCTCCGGTGCCCACTGCACCCTCAAGTGGCAGGCCGGCTGCTGGAACTTCGAAGACCGCGGCAGCACCAACGGCTCCTACGGCGACAGCAGCTTCGACCGTCGCTCCCAGGTCGTGCTCATGCACGGCGGCGAAGTCCAGCTCGGCGAGCTGCGCCTCCGACTCGTCAGCTTCGGGCAGGACTCCCCTCACCACAAACGCGCACGCGCCTTCCTCGCCCGACGCGACGGCCTCACGCAGCTTCTCAACCGGGAGGCCCTCCTCGAGTCCATCGACGAAGAGGGTTCCTTCTGCGACTGGGCCGATGTCCCGCTGACCGTCGCTCGTTACGAGCTCCGCGGCCCCAACCGCCAGGTCAGCGACCGCCCCACCATCCTCGAAATGCTCGCCCTCCGACGCGCCGCCCAGCGCTGCGTCGAGCTCACCGAAACCCTCCTGCTCGCCCTCACCCCCGTCGTCGCTGGACGCACCGGACCCCTGCGATTCAGCATCGCCATGGCCGGCCCCTCCATCGAGGAAGCTCGCACCCTCGTCGAGCAGGTCGTCTCCCAGGTCCAGGGCATGATGCCCGACAAGGTCGAGCTCTTCGCCACCATCGTGAAGGGCGAGCCCGGCATCCCCGCCCGCTCTCTCATCGACTGACCTCCCCTTCGTTCGCCCTCCCTTGCCCTCCCCCCTTCCGTTTGGGACCATGAACCCAGATGTCTGCAGACCCGTCTCCCGAAGCCATCCTCCCCTCCGTCGCTCCACCCGCTGACGCTCCTACTGCCGGCGCCGCCGACCCCTCCCACGCCCCCTCCGCACGAATCTCCGCTCCGTGGCGCTCTCGCAAGGAAACCGTCGCCCAGCTCGCCTCCCGCATCGTCGACGAGCAGCGCGGGATCTTTGTGCTGCAGGCCCTGCGCTGGGCCCCCTCGATCGAAGACGCGTTCTTCGCCTCGCGCTGCCGCCAGCTCCCAACCGTCGATCCCGACTACTGGGCCAACGTCGATCTCGGCTTCGATCCCGACGCCAAAATAAGGGCCTTCGATGCGATCGCCCTCGACGCGGACCGGGAGTTGGGTGCCTCCGACGATCTCGGCGCGGCGCTCTGCACCGTGGCCGAGCAGTACCGCAACGTGGTCTCCATGCTCGCCTCCCGTGGCACCAAGGAGTTCTACCGTTGGTCGCGCGAGCTGTACGGCTCTCCCAAGGATCGGCTCTTCGACGGCTCGGTCTGCGTGCGTGACCTCGGCCAGGTCGCCTACGATCTGCTCGCCCGCGTGGGCTCCAGCCCCCTGGCCAGGCCCCAGGCCGAGGACCTCGACGCGGAGCAGGCCGCGGCGATCCTTCGCGAACGATTCGCAGCGTTCTTCGGCGGCGAGCACATCGAGGTGATCGTCGACGAGGACCTGCTGGCCGACGCCACCGCCGGCCCCGACTACGTCAAGATCCGAAAGGACGCGACCTTCTCGCGCCAGGATCTCGACACCCTCGAAGTGCACGAAGGCTGGGTCCACATGGCCACCACCCTCAACGGCCAGGCGCAACCCGTCGCACGCTGGCTCGCCAAGGGACCTCCGCGCACCGCCGCCACGCAAGAAGGCCTCGCTACCCTCGTCGAAATCCTGTCCGGCCGCTGCCACGTCCGCAGGGCCCGCAAGCTCAACGATCGCATTCTCGCCGTGGACAAGGCCGAAGACGGCGCGAGCTTCCTCGACGTGTTCGAGTTCTATCGAACCGAGGGCTACTCGGAAGACGACTGCTTCAGCAACACGCGTCGCGTCTTCCGGGGAGGTGTGTTGGAGGGGGGCGCGCCCTTCACCAAGGACATCTGCTACGGCAAAGGGCTCGCCCTGAACTACGCGTTCTTCGAGCAGTGCGTGGCGTCCGGTCGACTCGACCGCATCCCGCTGCTGTTCGTCGGCAAGATCGCCCTCGAGGATATCCCCCTGATCGAGCGACGTGTCGCGGACGGCACCATCGTGCCGCCCACGCACCTTCCCCCCTTCATCCGCAACATGCAGGGCGTGGCGGCTTCGTTCGCATTCTCCTCGCTCCTCGGCAACGCCATGCACGGCGTGCGTGCACACGTCGTCACCCGCAGCTCCCGCCCCCGCAGCTCCTCCGAGTAGCGGCGCTAGCCCCCTGTCTCCACTCTCCCGTTCCTCGCTCTCTTCCCCCCCTCCACCACCTGCACCGTCGTCGCCTGCGGCCCCTCTCGCCCAACCTCGCTGGCAAACCTCACCTGCGTCCCCACCTCGAGCTGC
>JAKLDZ010000288.1 GCA_022703255.1 Myxococcota bacterium
GGATCACGCCCACCAGGGTCACGTCGGGCAGATCGTGCCCCTTGGTCACCATCTGCGTGCCGACCAGGATGTCGGCCTCTCCGCGGCGCATCTTCGCGAGCACCGCCTCGCTCTTCGCGCCCGCGGCGACGTCGCGATCGAGCCGCGCGATGCGCGCTTTCGGGAACGCCGAGGCGAGGGTGTCCTCGAGCCGCTCGGTGCCGAGGCCGACGAGCTGCAGGCGCTGGCACTTGCACTCGGGGCACGCGGAGGGCATGGGCGCCTCGTGGTCGCAGTAGTGGCAGCGCAGATGGGCGCCGCCGACGCGGTGCAAGGTGAGCGACACGGAACAGTGCGGGCAACGAACGATCGCGCCGCAGCCTTCGCACAGCACGCTGGGGGCGAAGCCGCGACGATTCAGGAACAGGATGATCTGCTCGCGTGCCGCGAGGGCGGACTCGATCGCGCGGTGCAAGGTGATGGACAGCAGCGGGTGGCCGGAGGGGCCGGCGCCGGTTCTGCGCAGGTCCACGATCTCGACGGAGGGGAGGCGCGACGCGCTGTGCGCGCGGGTGGGCAGGGCGAGGCGCGCGAGACGATGGCTGCGCACCAACGCCTCGCTCTCGAGAGAAGGGGTCGCGGATCCGAGCACGCACACGGCCCCCGCCTTGTGCGCCCGCAGCAGGGCCATGTCGCGCGCGTGGTAACGAACCCCCTCCTCCTGCTTGAACGATCCGTCGTGTTCCTCGTCGACCACCACCAGCCCCAGCTCCGGGACCGGCGCGAACAACGCCGAGCGGGCGCCGATCGCGACGCGCACGCGCGCTTCGCGCAGGCGGGTCCACATCTGGTGGCGCGCGCGTTCGTGGAGCCCGCTGTGCAACACGGCGAGGACGTCGCCGAACCGCGCGCGAAAACGCCCCACGAGCTGCGGGGTGAGCGCGATCTCGGGCACCAGCACCAGCGCCCCGCGCCCCTGATCGAGGCACGACGCGATGGCGCGCATGTACACCTCGGTCTTGCCCGAGCCCGTCACGCCGTGCAGCAGGAACGCCTGCGCCGCACGCGCCCCCAGCGCAGCCTCCAGGGCCTGCACCGCCACCTGCTGCTCTCCCGTCAGCTCCGGTGGCGTGTCCCGATCGACCGCCACACCGAACAGCGGCTCCGCCGGCCTCTCGCGCTCCTCGATCGTCACCAGCCCCGCGGCCGCAAGCTTGCGCAGCAGCTCCGGCGCCGTGGGAAACGTCTGCTTGAGCAGCGATACCGGCGCCTGCACCGTCGCACGCAGATGCCCCAACAGCTTGCCCGCCGCGGGGCCCAGCCGCTTCGCAGGCTCCACACCGCTGCACGCGATCGCCCAACGCTCCGTGCGCGCTGCCAGCACCTTCTCGCGATCGCCGAGCAGCCCCTGCTGCTGCAGCTCCCGCGCGGTCGAGCGCTCGAGCGCGGGCATCGCGAGGCGAAGCACCTCTCCGATCGGCGCCAGGTAGTACGCCGACAGATCGCGAAGGAACGCCAGCAGCTCCGCCGGCACGCACGGCTGCGCGTCGAGCACGGCCTGGACACTCTTCAGCTTGTCCTCGGCGATGGGCGGTTTACCGCCGTGGATCGACAGGACGACGCCGATCTCGCGGCGTCTTCGCAGCTCGCAGGCCACGCGCATTCCCGGCTGCAAGCGCGCGCGAAGCGCGTCGGGGACGGCATAGGTGAACGCCTGCCCGAGGGGGACCGGGAGCGCGACCTCGCACAGGAGCACGGCTGGATCACCCTCGCATCAGCAGGACGATGACCAGGATGCCGAGCAGCACGCCAGCGCCGAACCACAGGAAGGTCGCCATGCGATCCGAGCCCGGCAGCGAGATGCGCACCGGGCGGGGCTCGAGCGCTTCGGGAGGCGGCTCGGGGCGCTCGTGCAGGCGCGGCGAGGGCGCGAAGCGCGCCATTCTCGACGGGCCCGTCTGGGCGAGCGTGGAGGGGTCGGGCTCGGCGCGCGATGGGGCCGGGGAGTCAGACTCCGACACGGGGATCGAATCCGAGGCCGCCACGCGCCTCGCAATCGGCTCTACCGCGGGTGGCGGCGGCGTGCCGTAGGGCTCCACGACCGCGGGCGGCCCCTGGTCGATCGCCCGGGCTCCGCGCTCGCGCGCCCGACGCGCATCGAGCAGCTCGTCGCCGAAGTTCTCACGCAACCACTCGCCGAGACGGATCGGGCTGGCCATCTGCCGCGCCTCGGCGACGTATTCCTCGAGGTCGCGCAGCAAGGAGTTGGCCGTGGGGTAGCGCAGGTCGGGATTCGGTGCGAGCGCGCGCATCACGATCTCGTGCAGACGCTGCTCGTCGGGCAGATCGCGCGAGACCAGCGCGGGGATCGCTGCCGCACGCGCCTGCTGCAGCAGCGTGGGCCCGCCCGGCTGGGCCTTGTACAGCTTCCGGCCCGACAGCAGCTCCCACAGGATGATCCCGGCCGCGAAGATGTCCGAGCGCGCGTCCACCGCTTCGCCTCGCGCCTGCTCCGGACTCATGTAGCCCGCCTTGCCCTGGATCGCGTCGTCGGGTACCGCTTCCGCCAGATCGTTCGCACGCGCGATCCCGAAGTCGCACAGCTTCACCTCTCCCTCGAAGCTGATGAGCACGTTCGACGGCGAGACGTCGCGATGCACGATCCCCATCGACGCCCCCGCGTCGTCGGAGCGACGGTGCGCATAGTCCAACCCGCGCAGCGCCTCGGTCACGATCATCAACGCGAAGGGGATCGGCAACGCCGTGCGCGACTTCGCACACCGCCGCAGGAGCTCGTTGAGATCGAACCCCTCCACGTACTCCATCGCGATGAAGAGCGTGCCGTCGTGACGCCCCAGGTCGAGCACCTGCACGACGTTCGCGTGGTTGAGCCGGGCCGCGAGCTTCGCTTCCTGGATCAACATGCTCGCGAACCGCTCGTTGCCCGACAGCTCCGGCAGGATGATCTTCACCACCGCCAGCCGCGTCGCCCCCAGCTCCGTCTTCGCTCGCGCCAGGTAGATCTCCGCCATCCCCCCTGCACCAATCCGATCGAACAGCTGATAGCGTCCGAAAGGTCGGGGCAGCGCCGGGGCTTCCGCTGCGGTGGTCGTCGGGGCCGTGCTCAACTGGACTTCCGCCTTTTGGCAGTGCCGCCTGGCCGGGTCAAGTGTCCGGGGGATTCCCTCCGCTCTCCGTGCATGACCCCGCCCGATCTGCGACACTCCCCACGACGTGAACGCCCTCCTGATGATCGGTCTCGGCGCCGCCGCGATCGCTTGCCTCGTGCTCCTCGTGCGCAATGCCACGATGCTGTTCGTCGCGGAGGTGCGCGACGGCCGCATCGTCCGCGCCAGGGGCAGGCTGCCCCAGGGACTCGCGCGGGATCTCGAAGACGTCGCCGGCCTGCGCCCCGTGCGAAACGCCCGGCTGCGCGCCGTCGTCAGCGACCGCCGCCCCTCGCTGCGCGTCAGCGGCGACGTCCGCGAACACGAGCTGCAGCGCATGCGCAATGTCCTGGGAACCTGGCAACTGGCCCGCATCCGCGCAGCGCGTTATCGCTCCAAGTGAGAGCGCCCCCACGAGTTCGCAGGCACGTGGCCGCAGACGCCACACCGCCCCACACGCGCGGTCCCACCAATCTGGCAGCCTGCCGCGGCGTTCCGTGCTACATCCGGCCGGCGTCCGGGTAGGCGCACCCGCTGTACCTCCCTCCGCACCATCCGGCCCCGCAGGAGCTGCACGCGCATGTCGAAGAAGCGTTCGAAACACCGCGGACGGCACGAGCTCGCCGAGGGCATGTCCTCGAGCGTGACCCCCCCGCCGGTGCAGGCCGCCGAGCCCCTTCCGATCGGCGCCCCCAGTGCCTCTGCTGTGAAGACCCTGCCTCCCCCGGTCAGCACACCCGCGGCAGTCTCCGCTCCCGCATCCCAGCCCTCTGCTCCCGATCCCTCCCCAGGCCCCGTCGCCGCACCGCCTTCCTCCCGCTCCGCGACGGCCCCGGCGGACTCCACACGCCAACCCGAGAGCGGCTCCACCACGCGACGCGGCGGGTTCTCCGATCTCACGAAGCGATCGTTCTTCGACGCTGCTTCCGCACCGGAATCGATCCGTCCGACACCCGCGACCCAATCGGGCAACACCAGGCCCGCGGGGCTCATCCCTGCCATTCCCGATGTCGCAGCGTTTGCCGCTGCCGAAGCGCCCGCCATGGCAACGCGCGACAGGGAGACGCCCGAGCCCAAGGCCGATGCGCCCAAGGCCGAAGCGCCCAAGGCCGATGCGCCCAAGGCCGATGCGCCCAAGGCCGATGCGCCCAAGGCCGATGCGCCCAAGGCCGATGCGCCCAAGGCCGAAGCGCCCAAGGCCGAAGCGCCCAAGGCCGAAGCGCCCAAGGCCGAAGCGCCCGAGGCCGTACCGGAGGTTCAGAAGGAATCCAAACCCCGGCGCGACGAATCCGAGGCGGAGCTCGAGACGAGACCCGACGGCATGCTCGTGCGAAGCCGTCGTGGCTACGAAGTGCAAAAGGCGCCACCGAGGCGCATCGATTCCGCAGCACCAGCGGCGCGCACGGGAGACAAGGGAGCTGCAGGCAAGGGCGCATCGGGCAAGGGCAAGAAGCCCTCGAAGACCGATCCCGGACGCTCCGATCACCATGAGGTCCACGAAGCCTTCTTCCAGCGCGGGGAGCTCGTCGAGAAGGAGCACCTCGAGGCGCACGCGAAGGGGCGAAGCGAGCCTCCGCAGGATCAGAGCCAGAACCGCCCGCTGCCCATCGTCATCACGCCCGAGATGCGCGAGCGAAAACGCAAGCTGCGCCGCGTCGTCGGTTTCGTCGTCGCGGGCGCCGCGCTGCTCGTCGTGATCGGAGGCGTGAAGCTGGCACGGGATCGCGACAAGCAGACCCCTCTCGGGGACCCGTCGAGGGTCGCGTCGGTCGCGCCCCCACCGCGCGCATCACAGACGGCGGCAGCGATCGCTCCGGCGCGCAGCGCGGCCCCGGTGGCCAGTCCCTCTGCCTCGGTGGCTGCAGCGCCGAGCGCGGAACCGGCCGTCTCGGCGAGCGCATCGGCGCAGGCCGCTGCGTCCGCGGCCCCCTCTGCGTCGGTCGCGACGTCATCGACCTCGGACATCCCCGAGGGCGTGAACGCGAAGAAGGAAGCCGAGAGCCTGCTGAACCGCGGGCGGTACAAGGACGCGATCCGCTACGCGGAAGCGGCGATCGAACGGGATCCGGAGGACGCGCTCCCGTACCTGCTGCTGGGCAGCGCGCTGCAGTCTTCGGGCAAGTGGAAGGAAGGGATCGCGGCCTACAGCCGTTGCGTGCACGCGGCGAAGAAGGGGCCGGTCCACGAGTGCCGCGCGGTGGGCGGGCGCTGACGATCCGCGTGAGCGATCTTGGTGCGAGGCTTTGACGACGGGCGGATTCGGTCCTAGTCAGGGGCTCGGTCATGGGCGAAGCGGTGCACGGGCCGCTTCGCGAGCAACACAGGTTCCGTATTGGAGGGTTTGATGAAGACGACGATGGACAACCTGAAGGAAGCCTTCGCGGGCGAGAGCCAGGCCAATCGCAAGTACCTCGCGTACTCGAAGAAGGCGGCGACCGAGGGGTATCCGCAGGTGGCGAAGCTGTTCAAGGCGGCGGCGGAGGCGGAGACGATCCACGCGCTGGCGCACTTCCAGGCGATGGGCGGAGTGAAGTCGACGCTCGAGAACCTGAAGGACGCGGTTGCGGGCGAGACGTACGAGTACAAGGAGATGTACCCGCCGATGCTCGAGCAGGCGACGTCGGACAGCCACCGGGCCAAGACCATGTTCGGGTTCGCGCTCAAGGCCGAAGAGGTCCACGCGAAGCTGTACGCGAAGGCGCTGGCCGCGCTCGAGGCCAACACCGACCTGGCCGCGGCCGAGGTCTACCTGTGCTCCGTGTGCGGCAACATCGAGTTCGGCAAGCCCACCGAGCGCTGCCCGATCTGCAACGCCCCCGCCGACAAGTACGTCAAGATCGACTGAGCCCGCGTGGGGCTCAGACGTCCCGCTCGTACACCCGGTACTTCTTGTAGACGCGCGCGCCCATCGCCAGGATCCCTGCGCTGATCGGTCCCGCGTCCTCACGCGTCCAGCTCAGCTCGCCCCAGGTGTAGCCGAGCCTCTCGGCGCGGCGCGCGATCTCGACGTACATGGCCATGGAGAGGCCGCCGTACTTGCGCACGCCGCGCAGCTCCTTGCGGATCCCGAGCATCATGAGGCGTCCCGACTTGGGACCGCGGACCTTCAGCCGCCACAAGAGCTTCGCCCAACCAAGCGGTAGCAGCTTGCCGTTCAGATCACGCGTGACCTCGTTGAGGTTCGGCAGCGCGATGCACATGCCGACCGGGCGACCGTCGAGCTCGGCGATGAACGCCAGATCGGGCACGAGGATGAGCTTCAGATCCTGGGCCACCTTCGCCACCTCGTCGGGGAGCGCGGGCACCACGGCCCACTGCCCCTCCCAGGCGTCGTTGTAGACATCCATGATGATCTCGACCTCGCGCTGGATGTCGCCAAGGTCCACGGTGCGCATGCGGATCTCCGGGAGGCGGTGGATGTCTTCCCAGGCCTTGCGCGAGCGCTTGTTGATGTTGCCGACCGAGTAGCGCCACGCCAGCAGGTCCTTGGCCTTCTCGAGACCCGCGGCGTGCGCCACCCGGTCCTGCCAGGGGCGCGAATGCGGCATCATGATCGCCGGTGGGTGCTCGAAGCCTTCGATCAGCGTGCCGATCTCGTCGTTGACGTAGAGCGACAGCGGCCCCCGCATGCGCTTCATCCCGCGCGCCGCCAGCCACTTGCGCGCCGCCTCGATCAACGCCTGCCCCACCGCGTCGTCGTCGATCGTGTCGAAGAACCCGAAGAACCCCGTCTCGTCCTTGTGCACCCGCAGGTGCTCCCGATCCACTTGCGCTGAGCACCGCCCCGCCAGACGCCCGTCCTTCCACGCTGTGAACAGCGTCACCTCTCCGCGCGAGAAGAACGGGTTGCGCTTGGGGTTCAAGCGCTCCTTCATCTCGAACTCGAGGGGCGCGACCCACGCGGGGTCGTCGCGGAAGACCACGTACGCAGCGTCGAGGAACGGCCGGATGTCCTTGCCGGGGGTGTGCTCTCGGATCTCGATCGTCATGGCGATGGATGCCGTCCTACCACGCTCGCCCTCCGCTCCGCCAAGGTTCGCTTCCGGATCGTCAGAAGCTCCGGCCAGGGCTCATCGTGCAGGATGCGCCGCGCGGTACAGCTCCCACTCCTCGACCACGCGGCCGTCGGGCAGGTGGCAATAGCCCGAGGTCCCGCCCGGCCCCTCTCGCAACTCGAGCTTTCCGCCTTGCTCCGCGCAATACACCGATGCGGGGTTGGCGATGCCGGCAGGTTGCGATGCTGGCGGCTGGCTGCCGGAGCACGCAGGGAGCAAGACCGCTATCAGCAAGGCGACTCTCGTTTGCATGGAATCCTCGTCAAGGGTCCGGAGAGCAACCATCGTCGATCTTTGTGGGCACGCGCTCAATGCCCATGGCTTCCTGCCCCTGTCGCGGGAGCGACGCGAGGATGGCGCCGTCGTGGCGAGCCGGATACGCTCCATCGTCATGAAATGGTCGCGTGTTTCCGCCTGCTGCCCCGGGTGCCGTGAGCCGATGTACCGCATCGAGAGCGTCTCGGGCGTCCTGGCTGCCTGCCGCGCTTGCGGCGGATTCTGGCTCGACAGCGCCGCGTGCCGCGCCCTCCTCCAAAGCGCCCTCGGCGACGATGCCACCGCGTTC
>JAKLDZ010000289.1 GCA_022703255.1 Myxococcota bacterium
CCCGGCGTCAGGCCAACAGCTGCGCCCTCGCCATGTCCGTCTCCAACGCCGTCGAAGAGCCCCCCGCGCCCTGAGCCCGCCTCACCCCGCCCGCGCGATCACGTACACGTCCGTCAGGTTCAACCCCGTCGCTGCCCCCCTCAGGTGCGTCCCCAGTCGCGCATGAATCGATGCGTCGTCATACGAACGAAGTGCCGCCTGCGCTTGCCCGCAATCCACCGCAAGCCCGCCCGACACGCACGCGCCCGATGTCCCCGAAGTCCCGTCCACACCGTCCGATGACCCGCACAGCACCGCCGTGTCCGCGCCAAGACCAGGCTCCGCCAGCACGCGCAGCGCTACCCAGCCGGCTCGGCCTCCGCGCCCTGCTCCAGCAGGCAGGCGGATCGAAGGCTCCGCCGCGAACACCACGGCCTCCCCCTCCTCCAGCGTCATGGCCTTAGCACGCAGCAGCTCCGCCAGCTCCTCCGCCGTCGCCGAAGCCACCAGCCTGTGGCTCGCTCGCAAGCCTCGACGCGCCAATCCCGAGGACAGCGTGGCCGCGAAGTCTTCGGGGCCCAGCACGATGCGCGCGTCCACCCGCAAGGCCCTCCCGTCCCGCGTCGACAGCCCCTCCGACAGATGTGCGAAGACCTCCCTCGCGCGCCCTTCTCCCAGCGATCGCGTCAGCACGCGCTCCGCATCGCTCACCGTCGTCGGATCCTCGCTCGCCGGGCCGGAGCCGACGTCGTGAGGAGCCCCTCCGATGACGTCGCTCTCGATGGCGCACAGCACCCGGGCATTGCAGCCGGCCGCCAGACGCCCGCCCTTGATGCGACTGAGATGACGTCGCACGGTGTTGACCTCGCCGATCGGCGCACCGCTGCGAAGCAGCTCGTCGATCACAAGCTGCTTGTCCCTCAGCGGCATCGACACCGGCGGCGCGCAGAGCAGCGAGGAAGCTCCGCCCGACACCAGCACGACGAGGGTGCCGTTGACGGGAACCTGCGCCGCAATCTCGAGTGCGCGCGATGCTGCCTCGACCGAGCGCGCATCGGGGATCGGGTGCGCAGCGCGAAGCAGCGTTGCCGAGGCGTCGAGCTGCCCGGCGCCGGTCGCATCGGTCGTGATCACCAGGGCGCGCTCGATGCGTTGGCCGAGGACTCTCGCGCAGTCGCGGAACATGCGAGGCGCTGCCTTGCCGACCGCGATTACGTGGACCGGACCTGCTGCGCTCGCGATCGCCGGGTGACGCGAGACGGTCGACAGGCAGGTGAGCTCTGCGATCGCCTGATCGCGAACCTGGGCGAGCAGCGCGCGCAGTGCGGTCGGTGTCATCTCACGAGCCCGTCGCCGGCGTCCACGAGTCCGGCGTCGAGGAATCCTTGCCAGCCGAGGCTCAGCGCGAAGACGGTGTCGCGGGCGAGGACGACGTCCTCTGCTCCCGAGAGGTGCGCGTGGGAGAGACGGAGCGATCCGGAAGCGTCGATCCAGGGGCCCGAGGCCGAAGACGTGAGGGGCAGGGCGAAGCCGAGACCGAGGGAGAGCCCTGGAGCGCGCAGATCGAATCCCGGCTGTCTGCCGAAGACGGCGCCGACGCGCAGGGCGACGCTGTCGACGAGCAGGTCGAGCCACGCGGGGCCGCGTTGCAGGTCGTAGCTGGTGCGCGGCAGGAACAGTGGACGCAGCTCGACGCCGGCATCGACCGCGCGCGAAGCCGCGGTGAGCTCGGAGCGGAAGTCGTCGTTGTAGGCGAAGAACAACCCCGCGGTCTGCAGGTAGCGGAGGGTGATGCGCGAGTGCAGCGCGGGATGGCCGTCGGCGACGGCCGCGCCGAGGTCGAGCTGCACGGCGGAGTCGGAGCGCAGGCGGTGGTAGACGCCGTCGGGATCGCCTCCCGCGGCGGCAGCGACGCAGGGGGTCGCGAGGGCCGCGACGCAGGCGGCGAGGGCGACGAGTCGCGACGGTTTCATGGGGAGAGGGCCTGACGGATGCGATCGCGGAGCTCGCCCGGGACGATGAGCCGCACGCGGGTGAGGGCTTCGCCGTTGAGCCTCGAGAGCAGGAAGGAGACGTCGGCGGGGCGTCGTGCAGGGCCTTTGGACGACACGACGACGAGGTTGTCCTTGGTGTCGTCGAAGGGCGTGTCGGTGCTGATGTCGAGGCCCACGTGCAGGTCGGGGTGGAGCCCGGCCTCGGCGGCGACGGAGCGCGCGACTTCCAACGCGCGGGCGCGGGCCTTGGGCTCGCTCGCGGCGTCGCCGTCGAGCTCGATGGTCTTGTACAGATCGCGCGCGCGGATCCTCGCACACAGCTCCGCGAGCACCCGGTCGCTCGACGCTTCCCACGCATGGAGCGTGGCGGAGAGGACGCCGTCGTCGAGCTCCAGATACTCGCCCATGGTGGGCGTGTGCCCGCGAGCGGCCGACACGAAGGCGCCCGGAGTGGAGGGCAGGCGTGCGCCGTCGCTCATGGCCTCGAGGGCGCGCGCGAGCGCGCTGCGGACCATCCACTCGGCGGAGCGCGTCGCCTTGTGGAAGTACACCTGCTGGAACATGAAGAGCCGTGCGAGCACGAACGACTCGATGGCGGCGAGCCCTTTGGCCCCGTCGATCGCCAGCGGAGGCGCCGCCCCGTCGTCGGACGGCGCAAACCGCAGGCTGCGCTGGAACCAGTCGAGATCGAACTGGCCGTAGCGCACGCCCGTCGCGTGGGCGTCGCGAAGCAGGTAGTCGCAGCGATCGACGTCGAAGGTTCCGCTGATGGCGCGCGCCAGGTACGGGGCAGGGTGGCGTCCGGCGACGAGGTTGGCGACGCGCGCCGGCATGTCGGGGTCCTCCCGGGCCAGCACCTTGTGCACGTCGGAGGTGTCATCGAGCAGGATGCGTTCGGTCCACACCTCGTGGGGATCGGCGTGGGGCAGCGCGGACTCGAACATGTGGGAGGCCGGGCCGTGCCCGAGGTCATGGAGCAACGCTGCGGACAGGGCATCGCGGGTCCACTCGGAATTCAGCCGTTGCCAGAAGGGCAGCGAATCGTGGATTTCTCGCAGACGTCCGGCCAAACGCTTCATGACGTGGGCGGTGCCGAGCGCATGGGCGAAGCGGGTGTGCTCGGCCCCCGGGTAGGCGAGCGAGGTGAACCCGAGCTGGCGGATGCGTCGCAACCGCTGGACTTCCCGCGTCGCCAGGAGCCGTTCGATGATGGCTTCGTCGTCAGATTCGAAAGCGAGCAGGCCGTGGACCGGGTCGCGCAGGATCATGGCTGGGGTTCCTGGGTGGACCGAAGCGCGCGGGAAGGCAAGGGGGCCGTGAACGTGTCGGGGGAGGGTGGAGTCTTCACTGGACTTGCTGGCGCCATGTCGGCTAGTGACGTTAGTGTAGATCCGCAGCCGTGTCGTCTGCCGTCGAACCTTGGCAGGACCGCGCGGACCGGCCGAAGGCGGTCATGGAATCACCCACGCGGCTTGTGAGTGTGCTCAGGGCGTTGCCCGAGGGAGAGCTGCATGCGCTCGCTGGGCGCGTGGGCGCGAGCATCGATCGGTCCAAGCGGATCGATGCTCCGGTGCAGATCGCGCGGGTGTTGTGCGGGCTGCCCGAGCTGCGTGAGCCGTGGCGGTTGCCGCCGGCGAGCGCGCAGTTGTTGCGGAGGCTGACGGAATCGGGGGGACGGCTGGTGGTGACGGCAGTGCCTCCTGCGCTGGAGCCTCTGGCGGCTCGCGGACTCGTCTTCGCGCGGGCCAGCGCATCCGAGGGGCGCCTGGCCATCGAGCTGGTGTTGCCGATCGCGTTCATGATCCAGGTCCCGGCGTGGGAGGGAGAGGATCCCCGCGGCGTGCGGGCGTTGCTGGCTCAGGCGGGGCAGGAGACTCTGTCCGGGATCGCGACGCACTATCTGGGCAAGCCTGCGACGCCTCCGTTGGCTCTCGCGCTCGAGACTGCGTGGGAGATCCTCAGCTCGCGGGAGCTGATCCAGCGTGAGATCGACGGACTCGCGGTGGTGGAGCGCAGGTTGCTCGAGGCGATCGAGCTGGACGGCGGTGAGGTGGACACCGAGGAGCTGCTCGATCTCGAGCGGGAGCCGATGCGAATTCGCGGCGCGACCGGGCCCACACCCACGCGGCGCGGCGTCGGGTTCGCCCTGGAGCGTCGAGGCATGCTCCTGCCGATCCACCCGAACCGCCACGTGATCCCCACCGAGGTCGCAGCGATCATCGGTGGGGTCCGCGCATCGTCGCGCGAGGGCGCGCGTGCGCAGATCCGTGCGTTCGTGCTCGACGGCGAGCACGAGCCACGCAGAGCCCGTTTTGCGATCGATCCGGCACCTCTCGCCACGGCGTTGAGCCTGGCGGCCAGGGAGACCGGGACCGAGGT
Organism: Myxococcota bacterium; assembly: GCA_022703255.1. Lineage (GTDB taxonomy): Bacteria > Myxococcota_A > Polyangia > Polyangiales > Polyangiaceae > JACRCQ01. The sequence continues at coordinate 4,353 of JAKLDZ010000289.1, forward strand.
GCGCGAAGGCGCCGGCACACCGCGTTCGTTGGTTCAGCGCTATGCACAGCGCTTCGGACGCGACGTCGAGTCCGTGGCGCTGATCGTCGCCCTGAGCCGCGCGCTTGGACTGTGGGACTCGTCGGCGCTCTCTCGCTCCGTTCCGCCCGGCTCGCTGACCATGTCGGATCTGTCCGCGGCGCTCTTCAACACCTGGCGCAGGGGCGGCGCTTGGGACGAGGCTCGTGTCGAGCCCGAGGTCCTGCGGCTCCCCGTGGACTCGAGGGATCCGAGCCCGGTCGGCGTCATCCGCGACATGGTGATCGACGCCCTCGCCGATCTGGGGGAAGGGCGTTGGGTCCCCTGGGAGGCGCTTGCCGGCTACGTGCGCAACGACACCCGCACGCCGGGCGTCAAGCGACTGATGCGCCGTTGGGCCGATCGCGCCGGAGTCGACGCGGTGGAGCCCGTGGACGTGGCGCGCAGAGTGGTGTTCGAGACGTTGCCGACTCTGGGTGTGCTCGACGTGGGCGAGTCGGAGCAGGGGGATGACGGCGAAGGGGATCTCGGGCCGCTGCTCCGGCTCACGCCGCGAGGCCGCGCGATCCTGCAGGCAAAGCCCGTTGCCGCGGAGCTGTCGCCGAGCGAGTTCACCGAGCCCACCTTGCTTCGCGTGGGGACTGCCTCGCCGGTCGGCGCGGTGCTCGCGCTCTACCCCTTCGTCGAGATCGGCACCGTCTCCGACAGGCTCGAGCTCATGGTCTCGGCCGCTTCGTTCTCCAAGGCCGTGTCCCTCGGGCTCGACAGCGCCCTCATCCGCGCGTCCGTCGAATCCGTCGCTCCCCTCCCCGAGGCGCTCTCCCGCACCCTCGATCAGATGAGCGTCGTGGTCGGGCAGGTCTCGTTCGTGGGCGTGGCGGGCTTCCTCTGGTGCGACGATCCCGACGTGCGGGAGATGCTCAGGACGCGGCGGCAGACCGCGGATCTGTTCGTGGATCCGTCGCCCCCCGGGGGGTTGCTGGTGGTGCAGGGACGCGACATCGACACGGTGGCGCGGCGTTGTCGCACGTTGGGGGTCGAGGTGCTGTTCGACGGGCAGGTGGTGCGGGCGCGGTCGACCTCTCCGCCCCGCAAGTCGGATCGCCCCACTGGACGCTACTCGACCCGTCCTGCTGTGATCCCGGAGCGCTCGACGACGTCGTCGGGGACGACGAAGCGGCGCCTTCCTCCGGCGCTCTGAACCCGGTCACTACCCAAGGGCGTGGGTCCCTGCGGGGTCGCAACGTGACCCGGGGACGCGTCCAAGCACGGCGCGGGGCTCGCGGATTCGGGAGCTCACGATGGACGGCCGCCGGGCGGGAGGTATGATGACGCGGGGCGCGATGCGGCAGGTGGCGAAGACGATGGGCAGGAAGGCGAGGGGATCGGCATGACGATCTCCTCGCCGAGCGCACCGCCGGATCTGGTGAAGTACGAGCTGCTCGACGAGATCGGGCATGGCGGGATGGCGACGGTGTACCGGGCGCGCGACGTGCGTCTGGGGCGCGAGGTCGCGGTCAAGGTCATCCATCCGCACCTGCGTGAGAACAAGGAGGTCGCGACCCGCTTCATCGCCGAGGCTCGCGCGGTCGCCAAGCTCCGGCATCCTGGGATTGTCGAGGTGTTCGACGTCTCGGATCCCGAGGACAAGGAACGATATCTCGTCGCGGAGCTCGTGCGCGGCCCGTCGTTGCGCAAGCTGCTCACCGAGCACAAGGGGCTGCCGCCGGAGATCGGGGCGTGCTTCGGCCTGCAACTGTGCGATGCGCTGTCGCACGCTCACGCGGCCGGCATCGTGCACCGGGACGTGAAGCCGGAGAATGTGCTGGTGGAGGTCGACGACGCGCGTCGCGTCGGGGTGACGAAGCTCACGGACTTCGGCATTGCGAAGGTGCTGGACGCGCAGGGGGTGACCTCGACGGGGCAGGTGCTCGGCTCGCCGGCGCACATGGCGCCGGAGCAGATCGAGGGCGGAGCGCTCGACGTGCGAGCCGACGTCTTCAGCCTGGGCGTGCTGATCTACGAGTGCATGGTGGGGAGCCTGCCGTTCGAAGGGAAGAACCCGGCCCAGGTGCTGCGCAAGGTGCTCGACTGCTCCTATCAGCCTGCGGATCGGCTGCGACCCCAAGTCGGTGGGCGTTGGTCACGCGTCCTCTCCAACGCGATTGCTCGTGACCCGAACGATCGCTACCCGGAGATCGGCAAGTTCGGCGAGGCCCTCGCCGCGGAGCTCAAGGAGCTCGGCATCGAGGATGGCGCCGCGGAGATCTACCGGTTCCTCGCGGATCCGGAGGGGTACGTGAAGTCCGCCGAGCCGCCGCTCGTGCAGGCCCTGATCGCGCGCGCGCAGACTGCGCAGCGTGAGGGCCGCGCTGCCGACGCCGCGGCCGATCTGAACCGCGCGGTTGCCTACCGTCCCGATGACCCCGAGCTGCTGAAGATGGTGGCGGGCCTGGCCCGGGGGCAGTGGAGGCGCAAGGCGCTGCAACGCGGATCATGGGTCGCTGCCGCCCTCCTCGGCGCAGGCGTGGCGGCGTTTCTCGGCACCAGGACCCTTCGCTCCGCTTCCCCGAACCTGCCCCCACCGACCGCCTCCATCTTGCCCGAGCCCTCGTCGCTGCCCATCGCCAGCATGCCGGCTCCAACCGATTCCGCTCCGCAGCCGGATACCTCGGAGGTCCCGTCGGCTCCCACCCCACCCCGCTTGATCATCCCGAGAAATCATGCGCACGCCGGCGCGAAAGACCGGGAGATTTGGATCACGGCGAACGCCAAGAAGGCGCTGGTGAGCATCGACGGGAGCGCGCCGATGGAGCTCGGTCTGGCGGGGATCCGGCAGAAGCTCTCCGTGGGCACGCACCAGCTCCGGTTTACCGGAGCCAAGGTCAACCCGTGTTGCGAGCCGTTGACCCAGAGCGTCAAGGTGGAGCCCGACGATGGCAAGGGCCCCCAGAAGGTCTACGTGCAGCTCCGGCTGAAGGACGGGCGTCTGACGCTGAGCGGCGCCCCCCCGGAAGGCCGCCTGTCCTGTCCGGCGCGCGCCAACCTGGCCGGGGATGGCACCGTCATGGTGAAGATGAGCCGGCCCGCCGAGGTCCTCGATTGCCGTCTCATCGGCGCCGGGCTGAACCGTTCCGAGACGGTCGTCCTATCAGCCGGGGGGGAATATGTCGTAAGGTGGCCAGCCGGGCACTGACGGCGTCTTGTCGGCAGGCCCTTCCACCGGCATGCGAGCGATTGGGAAAAGGCGGATCGCGTTCCTGACGGTGGCGGTCTGTCTTGGGATCGCCGCACCGGCCGCTGCAGATGCGATCTCCGACTTCGAGAAAGCTCGCGACTCGTTCGACCGCGGGAGCTACGCGGAGGCCGCGGATCGGTTCCGGGCGAT
>JAKLDZ010000029.1 GCA_022703255.1 Myxococcota bacterium
CGAAGACGCCGGCCGTCCGCGCCGCCCCGAGCGAGCGGAGGGCGAGGATGAAGCAGATCATGCTCGCCCCGTAGCAGACCGCGCCGAGGATCATCGCCGGCAGCGCGAGCTCGAGCGGCGGGATCGGCTCGCCGAGGGCGAGGGCGAGCGGGATCGCGCGGCCGCGTGGGGGGCGCAGGGATGCGGCGAAGCGAGGGAGCAGCGTGGGGATGAGCATGGGAGGAGCGGGCAAGAGCGGTTTCGCCGCGGGCGGGGGCGGCGTCAAGCGGGCAGAGGAGCAGCACGAGATCGCCGTCGGGCGGCGAGTTGCTGTAGGATGCCCGGGCTTGATGCCTTCACGATGCGCCGCCCCCCTTGAAGCGCCCAGGATCGTCCGTGGGCGAAGGGGGCGCCTCGCGCGCGTGTGGCGCGCCCTGCGGAGCCTCGGGGTGGTGACGGGGCTGGCAGCGTCGATGTCGTGCTCGCTGGTGGTGGATACCAGCCCGGAGCAGTGCGAGACGAACGCGGACTGCGCGCAGTTTCCGGGGGCGCGGTGCGTGAAGAAGGCGTGCGTCGCGCCGGAGGGGGCGGACTGCTCGACGAACCAGGACTGCATCGACCGCAACGGCGAGTACTGGATCTGCCGCAAGCGGGACATGCGGTGCGTGGGGCTGCTGAGCGACGAGTGCACGGTGGTGCAGGGGGACTGGGCAAACGACGACGCGGTGATGTTCGGGTCAGTGTTGCCGACGACGGGGTCGGACGCGTCGTTGGGGCGTCCGATGGAGAACAGCGTGCGGCTCGCGGTAGACGAGTTCGACACGCTGGCCAACGGGCTTCCGCCGGTGGAGAGCGGGGGGGCGCCGAGGCCGCTGGTGCTGATCGGCTGCACGGACGACAGCGACACGGAGACGGCGTTGCGGGCGGCGGAGCACCTGACGGGGCAGGTGCAGGTGCCGGCGATCATCGGCGCGGCCTTCAGCGGGATCACGCTCGACGTCGCGACCACGGTGACGATTCCGCGAGGGGTGCTGCTGATGTCGCCGTCGGCGACGAGCGCAGCCATCACGGATCTGGCGGACGACGGTCTGGTCTGGCGGACGTCGCCATCGGACGTGCTGCAGACGGCAGCGTTGGCGAAGCTCGTACCGATCCTGGAGGGGCAGGTGCGTGCGGCGGTGGGGCTGAGCCCGACGGAGTCGATCAAGCTGGCGATCGTGCACAAGGGGGACGCGTACGGGGTGGGGCTGGCGACGGCGCTCGAAGCGGAGCTGGTGTTGAACGGCAAGCCGCCGGAGGACAACGGCGCGGCCTACGAGCGGATCGACTACGGGGATCCGGGAGGGTCGGGGGGGACGAGCTACCCGAACGCGATTTCGCGCGTGCTGAAGATGCTGCCGCACATCGTGCTGGTGGTGGGAACGGTGGAGGGGATCGGGAGCGTGTTGGCGCCGATCGAAGGGCAGTGGCCGGAGGCGGGGTACTTCCCGCGGTATGTGCTGTCGGACGGCCTGATGCTCGAGGAGCTGTGGGACTGGGTGGGGAAGGACGACGGGCTGCGCCAGAGGATCCTGGGGACGGTGCCGGGGACGAGCTCGGCGCAGTACAAGTCGTTCCGCCAGCAGTATCTATCCAAATTCGGACAGGACCCGAGCCCGGACGTATTCGGCACGGCGGGGAGCTACGACGCGTTGTACCTGCTGGCCTATGCCGCGGTAGCCTCGGGGGAGCCGACGGTGACGGGGCGGGGGCTGGCGGAGGGGGTGAAGCGTCTGGTGCCGGAAGGGACGCGGATCGACGCGGGTGGGGCGCAGATCAACCAGGCCTACGGGGCGCTGCAGGCCGGCGAGAACGTGGACTTCCAGGGCGCATCGGGGCCGTTGGACTTTGACGTGGACGTGGGCGAGGCCGCATCGGATATCCAGATATGGTGTCTTCCGAAGGACGCGAAGGGGGCGGCGACCACGGCAGTGCACTCGGGGCTGTACTACGACGCAGCGATCGGTACCCTGCAGGGCAAGATCGCGTGCGACGGCCAGTGAGCCGCTGATCAGAAGCTTCCGGAGAGAGCGACGCCGCGGGGAGACACGCGCAGCGCGGTCGAAGGCGCGGACGGTGCGGAGCGGTCGAGGGTGAGCCACAGGGAGACGCCGGCGCAGACGAGGGCAGCGCCGGCGAGGATGTCGGTGGTGACGGCGAACGCTTCGGTGTGGCTGCTCGCTTCGTGCAGGGCGTCGGCGCCGACATTGACGCGCTCACGCTTGTCGGCGAGATCGTTGGAGGAGCGGAGGGCGAAGACTCCTGTGACCACGGCCGCGCCGGTGAGCGCACCGGTGGCTGCCCACAAGCCCCAGGGGACGGAGCGGCCTGCTTGAGGCGGCGCAGGAGGGGGCGTGTCGGGGGGTGCAGCAGAGGCCGATGCGGTGGGGATCGTGCGCTTGGGAGGGGTGGCGGAAGAGCCAGCCGAGGGGACGGGGGCTGCGGGCTCGACGAGCTCGAGGAGGACCTCGGACTTGTCGCCACCGGCGAGGTCCACCATCTTCGTCGCGAAGGCGCGTCCGCGAACCGCGGATATCTTCCTTCGCCCCGCGCTCACCAGCACGGGCCCGGGCAACGGCCAGGAGCCCACCTCCACGTCGTCGATCGAAACGACGGCACCCGGAGCGTTGGTCGTGATCTCGATGCGCGCCACGCGCGCCTGGAGCAGATCGATCTCGCGGGTGACCTCGTCGCGCCGGGCCTTGGGGATCTCGTCGCGCCCCAGCTCGAGGTAGCGCTCGAAGCTCTGGAGCGCGGCGGCGTAGTCCTGCAGTTGGAACTGCACCTGCGCGATCGTGTACAGGAGCTTGTAGTTGGGGGCGAGCTGCCAGGCGCGCTGGAACTCCACCAGCGCACCGCGGAAGTCGTTTTCCTGGTAGAGCTGCTTGCCCAACTCGAAGCGACGCTCGGCCTCGGCGATGGTCTCGGCGGAAGGAGCCGCGTCGGGAGCCGCCGTCGCTGAAGGCGCATGGAAGAGACACGCCGCGGTTGCGACCGCCACCACGAAGGCCGCACGCACCGGCGCTCGCATCACTTCCATGGGCTCTCCGTGTCGATGGGGCGACGATCCCGCTGGGTTGGCGGCGCCTTGTCCGGAGCGGGACTCGTCACCGTGGGCGGAGCGGTGACCGTCGCGGTCGCTGTCGCTGCGGTGGTCGCGGCGGACGCGGGCGCAGTCGGTGCGGTGGCGGAGGCCGGAGCGTGGGAGGAGGCGGCAGCGGTTCCGGAGGCGAAGCCGGGGGGAGCCTGGAGCACGAGGTCGAGCTCGACGTCGCGATCGAAGAAGACTTCGACGGAAGCGGAGGCGAAGCCGGGGGCTTCGGCGCGGACGGAGTGGCGAACGGAGTCGGCAGGCACCCTGGCTTCGTGGGGGTTGGAGAGGAGGGGGGCACCGTCGAGGAAGAAGCGCGCGATGGGAGGCTGGGCCTTGAGGCGCAGCAGGATGGTGGAGGGAACCGGAGCCGAGGCGGATGCGGCCGGGGAGTCGGAGGCCGACGGCACGGAGACGGGTGCAGACGCAGCTGGGGCATCGGTAGCGGGGGAGGGCGCGCGGCTGCGGAGGATGCCGAAGGCGCCGACGGCGGCGATGACGCCGAGAGAGGCGGCGATCACGACGGGAGCGGTGCGATGCGGGCGCGCAGCGGGGGGCGCGGTGGAGTGGGAGGTGACGTTGCCGACGAACGAGGCGCCTGTGGGAGCCGAGAGGGTGTCGGGCGTCGTGGGTTCCTGGGAGCTCGGTCGTTCGAGCACGGCGCCCGGGCTGGACATATCGGGCAGGGAGCCGCGGGGCGAATCGAGCAGGAGCCTGGGGATGCTTTCGGACGCAGTACCCGCAGCGGGCAGGGCCTGGACGTTGCGCAGCCGGTCCTCGATGACGCCGGCGATCCTTTGTCGCTCGTCTTCGAACAGCGCGGAGACGAAGTCGCCGATATCGGTCGGAGAGTAGCGATCCCCGATTTCGGAGAGCCAGGCTTCGAGGGAGGTCTGCAGGTCGCGAGCGGTGGCGAACCGATCCTGGGCGACGGGGGCGACGGCGCGCTGAACGATGCGTCGGACGCGTTCGGGGGCGTTGGGAGCGGCTTCGTCGATGGAGGGGATATCGCCGGCGAGCAAGCGTTGCACGATGGCGATACCGTCGGCACGTTCCCAGAGGCGGCCGCCGGCGGCGGCTTCCCAGAGCACGACGCCAGCGGAGAAGATGTCGGCGCGGCGGTCGACGTCTTCGGAGCGGACCTGCTCGGGGGACATGTAGGCGATTTTGCCTTTGAGCACGCCGCTGCCGGTGACGGCCTTGGCATCGAGGGTCTTGGCGATGCCGAAGTCGACGATTTTGACCTCGCCGGAGTAGGTGACGAAGATGTTGTGGGGGGTGAGGTCGCGGTGCACGACGCTGAGCGGGGTGCCGTCGTAGTCCTTGAGCTCGTGGGCGTAGTGAGCTCCGGCCAGGGCGTGGGCGATGATCTGAACGGAGAGCGACAGGGGGATTCCGCCGACGCGTTCGGCGCGGCGGATGATCCGGTGGAGCGGCTGGCCCTCGAGGTACTCCATCGCGATGAAGTAGCGGTAGCCGTCCTGGCCGACCTCGTAGGCGTGCACCACGTTGGGGTGGTTGAGGCGGGCGGCGAGGCGGGCCTCATCAAGGAACATGGTGAGGAACTCGGCGTCGTCGACGAGGGCGGGACGGAGCTGCTTGAGGACGAGGAGCTTGTTGAAGCCGCCGAGGCCCTGGGCGACGACGAGGTACACGTCGGCCATGCCGCCGTGGCCGAGCTCGGCGATGAGACGGTACTTGCCGATGGTATTCGCGCCGATGGACGCCGTCACGATGAAGCCCCGGCCCACGCGGGCCGCTGCGAAAGAGCGATGAAAAGAGAGCGGGCCGATGTTACCGGATGGGGTGGCTGGCCGCAACGAGCGCGTCGGATCCGATGCGAGAGCGGGCAGGGGGCGCTTCCTCTCCCCTCCCCCACGCCGCCCCCTCGGCGGACGCGGTCGACATCGGCCGCACGCTCCTGACGGCGCGAGCGATTGGGGGACCGCGACCCAGCAGTCGTCGTGGGATGAGCCCCGGGGGTGATCGCCTGGAGCCGTGGCGAGCCAGAATCGGATGGGTCTCGACTGCCGCGCCGATGAGGTACGCTGCACCCGTGGCCGACGCACCGTTGACCCTGCACCCGGATGTGGTCCGCTTGATGGCGGAGAACGTCGCCTTGCGCGATGAGCTGGCCCGCGCGTACGCGCAGATCGAGCGCCTGGGGCACGTCGTGAAGCCGCACGTGCTCGCGCTCTACCAGGTCAAGCTCGGCGCCTGGGAGGCGAAGGTGCTGGCGCTCGAGTGCGAGGTGGGTCGCATGAGGCGCAAGGCGCAGCTGATCCAGGCTGATCGCAACATGGGCAACCCGCCTGATCTCGCTGCGATCGATGCCCGGCTCGACGCCGAGTTCCTGGAGTGGAAAGCGCGCGTGGCCGACGCCGTGGCGCGGGTGGAGGCTGCCCAGAAGTACCTGCGAGCCGTGATGTCGGAGGAGGATGCCGTCGAGTTCAGGCGGCTCTTCCACGAGCTGGTCCGCGCACTGCACCCCGACATGAACCCGGAGCAGCCGGAAGAGCATCGTGTGCTCTGGCACCGCGTGATGGAGGCGTACGCGAACCGGGACCTCGACGAGCTGCGGACGCTGTCGGTGCTGTTGAACGGCGTGAAGCCGTCGGTGGAGACGTTCGACTCGATCGAGCTGCTCGAACGCGAACGCGTGCGACTCAAGTCTGGTCTCGCCGAGGTGGTGGAGCGAATCGAAAAGACGAACGCGGAGCTCCCGTTCAGCCTGCAGCAGAAGCTCGAGGATGATACGTGGGTCGAGGCTCGACGCGTCGATGCAGAGCGGCGGATCGCTGAGCTGACCGCGCAGAGGGCTTTTCTCGAGCAGGAGCTGCAGCTATTGATGGTGTTCGGCCATGGCGCAGGATCTGGTCCCAATTGACCCCGGCGTGCTCGCGCTGCTGCGGGGGTCGTTCGATCGTGACGGGGCACTGCGACCGTTCGTTCGGGAGATCCTGCTGATCGAGTGTCACATCGCGGGGACCAGCTACCGGGAGCTGGGCGGCGTGGAGCCCGCGCTCACGCCGGGGGATCTTCTGCCGCTGCGACGCGAGCCGCAGAACCCGCATGACGAGCGAGCGATCCAGATCCTCGACGAAGCCGGGCACCTCCTCGGGTACGTGCCCCGTGCGAAGAACGAAGCGCTGGCGAACCTCATGGACGCGGGCAAGCTGCTGTTCGGCAAGCTCGTTTCGAAGAGGTGGGTCGAAACGTGGCTGAAGGTCGAGGTGCGGGTGCTGATGCGGGATGTGTGAGCCTCGGTCACGAAGGCGATGACGAGAAGCGAGGCTCAGGGGGTCAAGTCCGCGCCCAGCTCCTTCTCGATGGCCGCGCGGCATTCCCGCAAGAGAGCCTTCAGTTTCGGCATCGTGAGAGACACCGAGCATGGACGTCTTCTCGCTGCGCGACTCTGTCGTGGGCGAGTACAAGAAGGTCGCGACCTGGTTCACGGCCATCACGCCCCCCTCCGCGGGCCGAGCCGATGACCACCGCTACGGAATCAGCCCGAACTTGTAGTCGTCGAGGATGCGCCCGAGCTGCTCCGCGTACGCCGGGTCGAGGAACGTCGTGTCGGAGCGGACAGTCAACACAGGCGCAACGCGTTCGAAGATGGCTGCGGACAGGCGGCTGGGGTCATGCCGCGCGCGATACAGGATCCCGTCGGGCTGACTGGGATGATCGTGGATGGCCTTGGACCAGCGGTGGGAGAGCCCGTAGTCGTCACCGGAGGTCAACCGGGCGTCGGCCCCGATGCGCGCAAGGCCTTTGCCCGTCAGGTCCAGCAGCCGAACGGGCCTGCGGCATGCGATCACGGCCATCCCCCGTACAGCGAGCTCGCCCTCGGTGACGCTGCGAACACCCGTGGCGTGGCCGAAGGTTTCGATGAAGGCGCAGTGGGCGTCGGCCCCGACGTACAGGACGCCGAACTCGCCAGCCGGGGCGTCGAACCTGTTGCCGCCGCTCTTGCCGAAGAAGAGCGGGCCTCGGGGGACTCGATGGACGCGGTACCACTGCCGGGTGCGCCGCGTCGTGCCGAGCTTGCGCGAGTCGAAGTCGGCCGAGGGTTCGGGGTGGAGCCTGGTCGGCACGTCAGGCAGCCCCATGCTCGCCGAACGCCTTGGCCGCCCGCAGCACCTTGTCGACCCGGCCCTGGCGGAGCATGTCCAAGGGTCGCTTGCCTCCGAGCCGGTGGTTGCCGGAGACGAAGAAGCGAAGCTGCGCCCACGGGGGATGCTGCGCGAGGATCCGCAAGACGTCCTCGAGGCCGCGCAGGACGCCCTCCTCGGTGAGCTGCCAGCGGGGGTACAGGTAGCTGCGGGTCCCCAGAGATACCGCCAGGAGCTTGCCTGCCTGTCGGCGCTTGTCCACGGCCTGGCGGCTGATCCGAAGGTGCGCGGCGACCTCGCCGACCGTCACGGGCGGGCCTTCCACATCGAGCATCTCACGCTGGGCAACAAGGCCCCTGGTCCTGGCGCGGGCGAGCGGATCGGCGGCAGCAACGGGGAGGTGGTCAGCCAGGCGCTCGACAAGAGCACGGGGGAACTCGTCCGTGTCGTCGCCGGGGAGCAGGCGAAGCTGGTCCTCGCGGAGCCCGGCGGCAACGCGCGACAGCTCGCGGATGCCGCCCATGATGAACTTGAGGCGTTGGGGCTGCCCGCCGAATCGCCCCTCGATGGTGCGGATCGTGTCCTGCAGGTCGGCAAGCTCTGCCGGCGTTGCTCGTGTGGGGGCCATGACCTGAGCATGGCTCCACAGAGCAACTTCGTCAACCAACCTCGACAACTTCGTCAACCAACCTCGACAGCATCATCAACTTCAGCGATCACGCCCAGACGGCCTCCCCCGACTGTACCAGCCCCCGCGCCCGTCATCCCCGCGCCGCCAACATCCCCCCGCAGCCCTCGCCCTAGAGCCTCTTCCCCTCTCGCACCATCGCGAACATCCGGCACCGCATCGCCACTTCGGTCAACGCCTCGCACGACTCGGCGTTCACCGCGCAGCGCAGCACGCGGAACGTGTGCGACCAGGCGATCTCCTCCTCCGAGCGGAGCCCCGTGAGCGTCACCGCCCAGGCCGCGCTCCCCTCTTCGGCGACCTGCACGTCGAGCTCGTGGAGCTTGTCGTCGGGACGCGCAAACGCCTGCGTCACCGCCGCCATCAGCCGGCCCTGGATCGCCCTGTCGATCCGCACCATCTCCTTCGTGGTCAGCTTCTCGATGATCATGCTCACGCACTCCCCAGGCTCGAAAACACCACCGTCCCGGCGGGCTCCTTCAACTGCTCCAACGCTGCGCGCTCCAGCATTCCCATGGTGATGACACGCGATCCCGAGGGCTGCGTCGCAGCCTCGAGCGCCGCGCTCAGCACCGCGTTGCGGATCAGCGCCCCCGAGAGATCGAAGGCGCGTCCGAGCTGGGCCACGTTCACGTCCGACGACAGCGGCGCGTCCTGCCCGAGCATCTGCTTCCACAGCGCGGTCCTCGCCCTGCAGTCCGGGAACGGAAACGCCAGCCGGAGCTGCAGCCGGCGCTCGAACGCGGGATCGATCTCGTCGGCGCAGTTCGTAGTGAGAATGACTACGCCGCTGTGACGCTCGATCTGCGTGAGCAGGGCGCCGGTCTCGGCGTTCGCGAAGCGGTCGTTGGAGCTGCGCACGTTCACCCGCCGCGCAAAGAGCGCATCGGCTTCGTCGAAGAGCAGCACCGCGCGGTGCTCGCGCGCAGTCTGGAAGAGCTGGGCGATGTTCCTCGAGGTCTCTCCGACCCACTTCGACATGACCGTGCTCAGGGGACACCGCAGCAGCGGACGATCCAGCGCCGTGGCGATCGCCTCCGCGGTCATGCTTTTGCCGGTCCCCGAGGCGCCGGAGAAGAGCGCCGTCAGTCCGGAGGTGTTTCCCAGACTCCTGCCCAGCCCCCACTCGGTCAACACCGTGCTGTGGGCCCGCGCCGCGTCCACGAACCTGCGAATCCGGTTGTGCAGATCGGCGGGGAGCACGAGGTCCTCGAGCACCGCCTGCGGACGCTCGATCTGCTCGAGCTCGTTGTTGTCCACGCGCACCTGCAGCCGCGCCCCGTGCTCCAGGTCCTGCATGCCGACGGCACTGTCTCCGCGCGAGACCGATCGCACGACCGCGGCGAGCACGGCGTTCTTGATGTAGCCGCCGGTGAGCTCGAAGCTATCGGCGAGCCGGTCCACGTCGACATCGGGCGCGAGGGGAAGCGACGGCGGCAGGTGCTTGCGCCAGATGTCGGCGCGCTCGGAGCGGGTCGGCGCGCGGAAGTCGATCTTCGCCACGATCCTGCGGGCGAGGGCCTCGTCGAGACACTCCTCCATGTTCGTGGCGAGGATCGCCACGCCGTCGAACTGCTCCAGCCGGGTCAGCAGCAGCGGCATCACCTCGTTGCCGTGCTTGCGCGAGGCGAAGATCTGCTCGCACTCGTCGAAGAACAGCACCGCATCGAGCAGGCGCGCTTCGCGGAATACCGCGTCCAGATTCGACTCGAAGTTGCGCCCCGACTCCATGAGCTTCGAGGCGTCGATGGAGAACAGCCGCTTGCCGAGCGACGACGCCACCGCGTTCGCGAGCATCGTCTTGCCCGTCCCGGGAGGGCCGGAGAAGAGCAGCACCAGGGCCTTTCCGTAGGTGATGACGTCGTCGATGCCCCACTGCTTGCGGCGCTCGAGGAACGCGCCGTGGTGCTGGACCAGCGAGACGACGAGGTCCTTGGTTTCCTTCGGCAGCACGACCTGGTCGAGGGAGGTGTGGACGGTGCGCAGTCGGGAGAAGGCCACAAGCTCCTCGGCGACGTGGGATTCGCCGAGCAGCTCACCGACGACGCGGCGCGGGACCTCGAGGTTCACCTGCAGGAAGTCCCCCTCGCCGAGACCGCGGACCTCGGCGAGCACGAGCGAGTTGGCGATGAGGTTGGAGTCGAGCGCGAACCTGCGCCGGAGCTTCACGCTCTCCTCGAAGCTGCGGCTGAGCACGCCGATCGCCGTGGCGACGCTGGGATCCTCGTAATCGCGTCCGAGGGGCGAGAAGTGCTGGGCATACCGCGGGTCGACCTTGGGAGCGGCGACCAGCGTGAGGATGTCGCGCTCGACCTGCGACAGGTGGAAGGAGTCGGCCAGGCGTTCGAAGGGAAGGTCGATCGCGGAGGTCGCCTCGACGCAGGCATTGATCCACTTGAGCTTGCGGTCGGCGATCTTCCAGAGCTCGCGGGTGGTGGTGGGGACATCGCCGGTGCCGAAGGACAGGGCCCGGGACAGGTACTCCTCGCGGTCGGAGCCGCGCATGCGAGCGTCCTCGGGCACGCGCGCGATGTGCGCGGCGACGAGGTCGGCGATGCGCTGCACGAGGGCCTCGAGGTGATCGAGGTGGGAAGCGAAGGGCCGCACGGGCGGCGCCTTCCACTCGGGATGGAACAGGGGTTGATCGGCGGAGGCGTGGAGAGTGGTAGTTCTCATACGTGTACTACTGCCGGAGGGGGGTGCCGATCAACCGCCGCCGGTCGATTTATTGACATTGTTTGTCCGGATCGTGGCTGCGCGCTCCGACGGCGTGGTCGTCACGCGAGCATCGCGCGGGTCAGGGGGTCCCGCGCGCCATACGCCTCAAGGCTGGTTGTTCGCGTTCAACGTGAGCGCATTCTCGATCTTGACCGCATTTCCCGTGAGCTGATTGCCCGTGAGCATGACCCGATCGGCCAACGGCCCCACGTGAATGGCGGTGCCGATGGCGTCCTGGAAGAAGTTGTCGTGGATCATGGCTCGCCCTTTGAGGATCTCGATCGCCGGAGCGGAGGCATTCCATGCCAAGGCGCGCGAGTCGGACAACGAGAGCAATCCCCCCTTCTCCCACAGGACGATCCGGTTCAACGTCCCCCAGAACCCGGCGCCGCGAATGTTGAAGTGCGCGCTTGAGCCACTGCTGTGATTCCAGATCGCGATGCGGTTCGCCCCCTTACCCGCGTTGGCGATGTTGAGGTTGGAGACGAAGACGGTATTCGTCTGGGTGTCGTAGATGTCGATACCGACATCGGCGTTGTCGTGGTTGATGTTGCTGAGCTGCCCGTTCATGGGACCGTTCGCCGAGGCGGAGAAGTGCATGCCTACGTGATAGCCCCACGTGAAGATGTCCTGCACGACCTCCCAGTCCGTCCTCTGGAAGACGAACGCCATCGCGTTGCTCATCTGATAGTCGAGGATGTTGTCATTGTTGCTCCAGAAGATCCAGAAGTGGATGTCGAGAAGGCGACCGACGTCGTAGCACTTGTCGACGTAGACCCCCTGGTTCAGCGGCTGTCCATAGAGCCCGCGAATGAGATGTCGCCCTGAGGTATTCGTCCCGAAGTCGACGGCGTTGAATGGATTGAGGAGGGTCACGTTCTGGATGGTGACGTTGTCCGGGCCCGCTCCTCTCACCGTCCAGGGATACGCCACCGGCGGGTTGGTCTCCGTCTGGTTGGGATAGTAGACCGTCACGCCCTCGAGCGTCGCGCCGATCCCCGCGAGCGTGATGAATGCCGTCCCTCCCGTGTCACCCGCGCCTTCGCTCGCGAACAGCGTCGTGCCGTAGGGGCTGGTGGGCGCGGTGCGAAAGCCCGCTTGCGGAGCGCGAAAGACACCGACGAGCGCCGTCAGTGCCGGAATGCTCAAGTGCGTTGCAACATTGTAGTTGCCCGTCGGCAGAAACACCACGCCGCCGCCGGCCGCACCTACGTCGTCGAGGGCCTGCTGGATCGCCGCAGTGTCATCCGTAGTACCGTCGCCTGCTGCATTGTAGGGAGCGCTCCTCGCGTTGACGTACCCCGGGCCATGGGGCGCATCGCTTCCGGGTGGGCCCTGGGGGCCCTGGGGGCCCTGGGGGCCCTGGGGGCCGACTGAGCCTTGGGGGCCGGGCGCGCCTTGTGGTCCGACGGTCCCCTCTGCGCCAGCCGTGGTCCGGCTCTCGCCGCACCCGACGAGAGCGAAGAGCAGCGCCCCGAAGATAAACCGATACTGGTTCATGATATCTTCCTGGTCTCTGGCCCGATTACCAGCCTGAGACAGGCTCCAATAACACACTCCACGCTCCCCTGCCTAGCCAGGGGCAGCCATATCGGGCACACCGCCTCTGCGTCGTGGAGGCTGCCATTCACACCGCTGCGGGACTCGAACGCTGCTAGGTGGGATTCTTGCGCGGGCGAGGGACCTTGAAGGTACCGAGTCGGGTGACGAGCGTACGTCGGGAAATGCCGAGCATGGCCGCGGCGCGGGTCTGATTGCCGGCACACGCCTCGAGGGCGCGCAGAATGCTCGCCTTCTCGGCCTCCGCAAACTGCTGCTTGAGAGTGTCGCGCGTGACATCCGTGGGACCCGGCGCGCTCGGAGGGACCGGCGGAACCGTGGCGCGGGGCGGCAGATCCTGGGGGGGAGATGCAGCGGGGGAGTGCTGCCAGACGCGGGGGGGCTGGGACTGCACGGGAGTGCGCAAGGGGCGGTAGGCGACCTCGGCGTTCTTCTCGATGGGGAGGTGCTCGAGTGTGATGGTGCCCGTGGAGCAGAGCAGCACGGCGCGTTCGATGACATTTCGCAGCTCGCGGACATTGCCGGGCCAGGCGTAGCGCTGGAACCAGTCGATGGCCTCGGGGCTGAGGCCGAGGACGCGGTCGCGGCCGGTTTCGTGGCAGATCTGCGCGAGGAAGGTGCGTGCCATGGGCTCGATTTCGGGCACACGTTCGCGCAACGGGGGGATGACGAGGGACACGCCGCTGACGCGGAAGTACAGGTCTTCGCGGAAGCGGCCGGCGTTGGCTTCGGCCTCGAGGTCGCGGTTGGTGGCGGCGACGAAGCGGACGTTGATGGGGCGGTACTTGACGGAGCCGACGCGCAGGACCTCCTTGGCTTCGAGGACGCGCAGGAGCTTGCCCTGGGTGGGGAGCGGGAGCTCGCCGATTTCGTCGAGGAAGACCGTACCGCCGTTGGCGGACTCCAGCAGCCCGAGCTTGGCGTTGAGGGCGCCGGTGAAGGCGCCGCGCTCGTGGCCGAACAGCTCGCTCTCGAGGAGGTTTTCGGGGAAGGCCGCGCAGTTCAGGCGCAGGAAGGGCTTGTCGGCGCGGGGCGAGAGCCGATGGATGCGTTCGGCGAGGACCTCCTTGCCGACGCCGGTCTCGCCGAGCAGCAGCACGCAGATGGTGCCGTTGGCGACGCGCTCCGCGATGCCATAGAGGCGCTGCATGGCGGGGGCGATGACGACGAGCTGGGGAGCGGAGCGGGACTCGGTCTGGACCGCGCCGAGCGCACCCGCGCAGGCCTTGGCGAGCAGGGCCTCGGCGCTCAGACCGTCTTTCGGGTAGCAGGAGATGCCGCTGCGAACCTGGATACCGCGCGATTGCAGCTCCGATTCCACGCGTTTTCGAACGGTCTCCGCAGTGGTCGGGTCGGCGTCGACGACGATGACCTCGTACTCGCCGGGGCCGTAGGAGGCGACGACGTCTTGGGCGCGGGTGGCGGTGGCGAGGCCCGCCTCGGCTTCGGTCTGATCGGATTGGCTCGCGTGGATGCGCAAGACGGCGAACTGCCCGCGAGAGCGTTCCGCGCGTGCGCACTCCTCCTCGAGGCGTCCTTCGAAGTAGGTGTGGGACCAGAGCTTGCGGGGACGCGGCTCGGCGGCGGAGCGCTGGATGATGACGACCGAGGCGCCGAACTCGATGACGTCGCCTGGGGAGACGACGACCCGGTGGCCGGGCTCGACCTTGCGATCGGACCACTCCGCGGTGTCGCGCAGGTCGGCAGAGGTGCCGTACAGCAGGCGGGCATCGCGCAGGCGGGTGCCGTTGGCGCTGCCGAGATCCTCGACCTCGATTTCGGCTCCGATGTGGATCCGGGCGTGCCTGCGGGAGATCGAGGGGTCGTCGATGCGGATGTCGGTTTCGCGCGACCGTCCAACGGTGACCGAGCCCTGGTCGGGCAGGGGGAAGGAGGCGTAGTTGCCGTCCTTGTTGCCCAGCACGAGCAGGACGTAGCGTCCTGCGGCGAGGATTTGGGGAGGCGGGGGGATGGGGAGGTTGGTGCGCAAGAGGAAACCGGTCCGTATTTCGAGTTGCGCGAATTGTGCATCAAATCGAAACGGATGTGCAGTCCCGAATGCTGCACGAGGCAACGAAGAAGTCGAGGAGCAGCGCGGCGTCCGAACGAACGCACGGTGCGACCGCGCCGGGTGTCCCTCGCATCAGGCATCCCGGAACCGCGCAGCCCCGGGGGCGAAGACCTCGGTGATGCGATCGGGCTCGCGAACCCCGTGGGCTGCCATCCACTGCGCGGACTCATCGAGAAGACGCGTTCCGGCCGCACCGCGCAGGAGTCGTCCGAGTCGGCGCCGCGCGATGGCGGCGTGGAAGGCCATGTCGCACTGGACACAGGCGTCCTCGGCCTGACCGAACAGGGCCACGGCGCGCTCCTGTTGCAGGGAGAGCTGGGCGGCGCAGGCCTGGAGGATCAGGGCGAGGGGGCGGGCCCACGGAGCGCCTTCGCGCAGAATGCTGCGCGCGTGCGCGTCGACGCCGTCGAGCACCGAGCCGGGTGATTCGCGGCTGGCGACCGCGGCAAGCAGGCAGCGAGCTCGGAGGTCCCACGCCAGGATGCGCAGGAGTTGCACGTGGAGCAGGGGGGTGTGGCTCCAGTCGCGCCACCGTCGCTCGACCGACTCGAGGGCTCGCCCGGACTCTCCGCAGTAGACGCGCATGTTGGTCTTGCCCAGCAGGAGCGCGAGTTGGAACAGGTCGGCACGGGACCCGGAGCACCGCTCCTGGGCGACCGACAGGTGACGCGCGGAGGAGTCCTCGTCGCCGCGAAGAAGCCAGGCGAGGTGCGGCAGTCCGATGCGCAACGCGGTGGCAGCGAAGGCGTCGCCGCGCGCGTCGGCATCAGCGACGAGGTCGGGCACGCGCCTGCAGAGCGGCTCGAGGTCGCCGAGGAAGAAGCTGGCCTGCAGCCCGATGAGACGAGCGACAGCCAGCTCCCAGTCCGATCCGGTGCACAGCTCGGCGAGGATGGGCTCCGCGCGGTCGCACCACTCGCGCGCGGTCTGCCAGTGGCCACGGAGAAACGCGCCGATGCCGGCGGCGATGGCGGACAGTCCGATGACCTGGAGGCTGTCGGAGCGTTGGCCGATGTCGCGAGCGAGGTCGAGCGCATGGCGGGAGCGGTTTTCGCCTCCGGGGCCTTGGAGAGCGGCGACGATGGCCTCACCGCACAGCGCGCGGGCGACGCGGGAGGGTTCGCCTGCGGCGAGGGCGATCAGAAGGCAGCGCGTGGCGTACTCCGAGGCGGTGACGGGATCGACCATGGCGAGGCCGGAAGCGGCGGACCAGGCGATATCGACGGCGGCGAGGCGATTGGGCGGCGAGAGTTCGGCGGTGACCTCGCGGAATCGCAAGCCGCGCACCGAGAGCTGGAGGCGGCGCATGCGTGCGCGGCGCGCCGCTTGTTGCGGGCTCGAGGGGAGCGGCATGCCGGAGGCTGCGAGCACGTGAGCGAGGACCTCGCGCCCCTGCTCCACCTGGCCGACGCGGAGCATGAGCTCGGCGGCGCGACGGTCCAGATCGAGGCGCTGGGAGAGGTCGGTGCTGCACGCCGCAGCCTGACGGAAGGCCTGCGCGGCGTCGGCCGAGCGACCGGCGTTGGCGAGGGCCTCGGCGAGGCGCAGTCGCAAGCCCAGCGTCTGGTGCGCTGCGCTGGAGAGAACGCCGTCGATCGCGACCTGATAGAGGCGCGCGGCGTGGGCGAAGGCGAAGGCCGCGGCGGCGCGGTCCGCGGCCTGCTCGGCGAAGCGGGCGCCGCGTTCCGGATCCCCAGCGGCGGCCCAGTGTTCGGCGAGCGCTTCGGGATCGGGGACGCCCGCGGCCTCGCTCGCGAGGGCGAGAGACCGGTGAGCCTGGCGAACCCGGTCGGGGTCCATTCGAGCGAGCACGACCTCGCGGAGGCGGTCGTCGTAGAGCTCCGCGACGTCGCGCCCGGCGCGGGTTCCGGTTCGCAGCATGCGTGCGGCGCGCAGGGAGGCGAGCGCATCGCGCTGACGGTCGGCGAGTCCCGCAGCCTGGGCGAGGACGTCGAGATCGACGGGGCGACCGGAGACGGCGGAGAGCTCGAGCGCGTGACGCGCGCCGTCGAACAGGCTGGCGAGGCGGCTCTCGAGGACGGCCTCGAGGGAGACGCGGCCGACCTGGCTGGCGTCTGTCCGGGAAGATTGGACGGCCCAGCGTGCGAGCTCGGTGACGAGGAAGGGGCTGCCTCTGGATTCGAAAGCGATGGTGGCGGCCTGCTCACGCGCGTCGGTGTCGTCGCGGCCGATCAGCTCGACGGCGAGCTCATAGGATTCGGCATAGCGCAGGGGTCCGACGACGAGGTCGAGGACGTCTGCGCCTGGGGCGCGGCGGTGGGAGGCGAGGGAGCGCACCATGGGGGCGGACTCTGCGTCTTCGATGCGGTAGGCGCCGATGAGCAGCAGCGGCGGGGACTGCGGTGGGCGCATCAGCTCGAGCAGCAGCTCCGCGCTGTCGGCGTCGCCCCACTGCAGATCGTCGAGGAAGAGCACGAGCCTTCGGGAGCGCGCGAGGCGATCGAGCAGCGTGCGCAGGGCGAGGAACGCCTTGCGTCGCAAGAGCGCCGGAGGGGGGATTCCCTCGGCGGGCTGGGGGACCTCGCGAACGGAAGGTACGCGAGCCAGCACGGGGAAGATGCGCGCCATGGCCCAGGCGTCGTCGGGGACGATTGCCGCGCAGTCGCAATCAGGGAGTCGCAGGAGCTGGCGGCTCAACGCGTCGATCAGCGAGTCGAAGGCCTTGTAGGGCACCGACTCGCGCTCGTAGGCGCGACCGCGCATCACCGTCGCCCGGTGGTTCTCCGCGAGCCCGTCGAGGAAGTACCGGACCATCGCCGTCTTGCCCATGCCGGATAGCCCGCGCACGTACACGGTCGCGGCTTGCCCCGCGCAGACCGCGTCGAAGGCCCCCTCGAGGGTCTTGAGGTGCGCGTTGCGACCGACGAGGGCACCGGGCGCGAGACGTTGGGACGCGGGGGTCGTGGGGATGGGGACGCGCACGCGCTCGCGGCCGAGCATGCGCAGGATCGCCGCGCCGTCGGGGCGCTTTTCTGGCTCGCGTTGGAGCAGCGCCACGCACAGCGCATCGAGGTCGGCGGGCGTCTCGGGGCGCGATGCGCGCGGCGACGGGGGATCGAGGCGTCGCTTGTCGGCGAGCACCCGTGCCGGCGGCCCCACGAACGGGAGCCGTCCGACGAGCGCCTGGTACAGGACCGCGCCGACGCCGTACCAGTCGCTCTGCACGGTGGGTTTCTTGCCGCCACACTGCTCGGGGGAGATGTAGCCGGCGGTGCCGACGAGCTTGCCGCTGAAGGTGGTGTCGCCCTCGAACGGGTCGAAGCCGGTGGCGAGGCCGAAGTCGAGCAGCACGACGCGGCCGTCGGAAGCGACCAGGACGTTGGATGGCTTGATGTCCCGATGGAGCTTGCCCGCAGCATGAAGGGCGTTGATTCCGTCAACGAGCTGCAGCAGCGCTTCGCGCAGACGCCCGTAATGGGGAGGGGGGCCGACGGGCGCGGGCGGCTCCTTCGCCTTCGCCGCGAGGAGGGCGACATTGAGCGCCGCGATGGACTGTGTCGGCTGCGAGATCATCGGCTCGCGGAACGCTTCGGGCCGGTCGTCGATCCCCGGGATCATGCGCGGCCGCGTCGTCGTCTCGGTGTCCGCGTCGTCGTCGGTCGCGAGCGCCCCGACGCGCACCCACTCGAGGAAGTTCACGCCGTCGATGAGCTCCATGATGAAGAACCAACCGGACGACGCGGAGACGAGCTCGTAGAGATTGACGAGGTTCGGGTGGCAGACGTCGGCGAGGGATCGGAACTCGTGCTTGAAGCGGTACAGGGCGGTGGGATCGAGCTTGCGCAAGGTCTTGAGGGCGACGCGGGTGCCGCGCTCGCGGTCGTGGGCTTCGTAGACCACGCCCATGCCGCCCGCGCCGATGCGTCGAACGACCACGTAGCGGTCCGTGCCGCGAAACTCGTCCTGCACCGACGGGACTATAGCGCGGAGGGGGGAGAGGATGCTGGAAGGAGGAGGCGGAGGAGAGGCGGGGGGGTGGCCGGAGACTACTTCTTGTCTTCGTCCTTGGCTTCGGCGCGCAGCTTGCGGGCTTCGGCGAGACGCTCGCCGATGAGCTTGCGGACGCGGGGCAGGTCGAAGCGCGCGGGGGAATCGCCTTCGGGGAGCGCGGCGACCTCACGCGCGATGGCGTCGGCGTGCATGCGCGGCTTCTCGGGGATCTTGAGCAGCTCGCCCAACTTGGAGAGCGCGGCCGCCTCCGACGAGTCGGCTTCGCCGTCGATGCGGCTCATCCACGCGGCCACGGCGTAGATGAAGAGCCGGTCTTCCTTGGTGAGCTTGGTCAGATCGATCTGCCCCATCTCGACGGGGCTCTTGATCTGCTCTTCGAGCTCGGCGATCTCCTCGACGTCCAGGCCCTCCTCCAGGGCCGTGCGCACGAGGGCGTCGGCCTCGTCCTGGTGGTACTTGCCGTCGGCCCATCCGACCGCCGCCAGCGCCATGAACACGTCCCGGCCGAGTCGCGTGGTGTTCTCCGTCATCTCGCACCTTCCCTGGGTGGGCTGCTGCCTCCAGCCCCTGACATAGACAAGCCGGCGACCGGAGCCAAGAGGCAACTGCGGGGGCGGTTGCGGAAGATGGACGCGAACGGGAGCTTCTCCGGCTACTTCTTGATGCTGGACCAGAGGTCCGCGAGGACGTCCACGAACTCGGTTCCAAAGGATCGCAGGGTGCCGAGCCGGGGCATGTCGTTCATCGCCGGGTTGGACATCCCCTGCGTCTGCATGCGCACCTGCTCGGCGCGAAGGCTGCGAACCTGGTCCGCGACCTCGTCGAGCTCACGTTTGCGCGCCAGCTCCAACCCGCCCTTCTCGATCCAATCCACCACCGCGTCGAGCTCGCCACCGTCGAACCACACGCCGTGATCCCGGCAGATGTCCACTACGACGCCGGAGATGCGGCCGAACATGCGACGGTTCATGGTGACGTCGCAGCGCGGGCAGCGGACGTACTGCACCTCGGTCTCGGTGCGTCGCTTGCGCCTGGGCAGGGCGAGGCGGACGCCGGTGGGTCGATCGTGCTCATGGACGATGCGATCGAGCATGGTCGGGGCGAGGAAGAGCCCGCCGCACGTGTCGCACTCGTCGACGTCGAGCTCGGCGTACTTGCGGGCGTGCAGGTGGGTTTGGCAGCGAGGACAGGCGAGCTCGGTGCGGGTGGCGGTGTCGTCGTGCTGGACGAGCTCGCGACCGCAGGCCTGGCAGTGCAGGGCGCCGGCGACGTTCCAGGCGGTACAGGCAGGGCAGCGGCAGGTAGCGACGGTGGAGCGGCACCAGGGGCAGGCGCGGGCGCCGATGTGCAGGGGGCCGCCGCAGGAGGCGCAGGAGACGGTGGCAGCTTCGGCGGGACCGTGCGCGCAGGAGCAGGGGGACTGCCCGGGACCGGGGGGGTTGTCGGGGTCGACGAGGCCGCCGCACTGCAGGCAGATGATGGGGTCGCTCATGGGCAAGGGGGCGCGGCGCCGGGGTGGGGCCGAGCGATCCCAGTGTTAGCAGCAGGGCGGGTGCAAAGACAGGGTGACGGGTTGGGGGATGCAGGGCGGTGTTGGCGTTTGGGGGCCTGAGGGAGTAAAGACGGAGCGATCCAACATGAGCAATCGAAAGACGGCGAAGGAACTCCTGGTCGACAAGGGGCAGCTGGACGACAAGGTCGTGGCGGTTCGGGTCGGCAAGAGCATCGTGGACCTGCACACGGCCTTGGATGAGGCGACGGTGGTCGAGCCGATTCGGATCGGGGATCCCGGGGCGCTGGACGTGGTGAGGCACTCGACGGCGCACGTGATGGCGGACGCGGTGCAGCGGATGTTTCCGGGCACGAAGGTGACGATCGGGCCGTGCACGGAGGACGGTTTCTACTACGACTTCGATCGGCCGGACGGAGCGTTCACGGACGCGGATCTGAAGAAGATCGAGAAGGGGATGCGGGAGATCGTGAAGGCCAACGCGCCGTTTCGGCGCGAGGTGGTGACGCGGGCCGAGGCGATCGATCGGTTCAAGGGGTTGGGGGAGACGTACAAGGTCGAGATCATCGAAGGGATCCCGGAGGGGGAGGACATCTCGCTGTACACGCACGGGGTGAAGGGCAAGGAGTGGACGGATCTGTGTGCGGGGCCGCACGTGCCGTCGACGGGGTTGCTGGGAGCGATCAAGCTGACGAGCGTGGCGGGGGCGTACTGGCGCGGGGACGAGCGCAACCCGATGCTGCAGCGGATTTACGGGACGGCGTTTCCGACGCAGGAGGAGCTGGACGAGCACCTGCGGATGCTCGAGGAGGCGAAGAAGCGGGACCATCGCAAGCTCGGCAAGGAGCTCGACCTGTTCATGTTCCATGAGTGGGCGCCGGCGATGCCGTTCTTCTATCCGCGTGGCGCGAGCGTCTACAACCGGATGGTGGACTTCCTGCGCGGCCTGTACGTGGGGGCCGGCTACGAGGAAGTGATCACGCCGCAGATCTACGACACGCGGCTGTACCAGACCAGCGGTCACCTCGCGAACTACCGCGAGAACATGTACTTCGGGATCCCGAGCGACAGCCTGGGAGAGATCCTCGGATCGTACGAGGAGTACCAGAAGAAGCAGGGCGGCAAGGCGTTGGGCGACAAGGAGCGCGAGGAGTTCCTCACCCACGAGATCATGCAGGCGCGGTTCGCGGGCGCGAAGCCCATGAACTGCCCGGGGCACTGCCTGATGTTCGCGAGCCGGCGTCGCAGCTACCGCGACCTGCCCTGGCGAATGGCGGACTTCGGGCGTCTGCACCGCTACGAGCGCGGGGGCGTGGTGCACGGGCTCGCGCGGGTGCGCTCGTTCGCGCAGGACGACGGCCACATCTTCTGCATGCCGGAGCAGGTGCAGGAGGAGATCTCGCGGTTCAACAAGCTGCTGTACCGGATCTACTCGGCGTTCGAGTTCAAGGACGTCCACATCAAGCTGGCGACGCGTCCGGAGAAGCGGATCGGCACCGACGAGATGTGGGATCTGGCGGAGTCGGCGTTGGAGAAGGCGCTGATCGACGCCGGGCTGGCCTATGAGATCACGCCCGGCGAGGGCGCGTTCTACGGGCCGAAACTCGAGTTCCACGTGCGCGACGCGCTCAAGCGTTCCTGGCAGCTCGGGACCATCCAGGTGGACTACTCGATGCCGGAGCGATTCGGGCTCGAGTACGTCGGGTCGG
Source organism: Myxococcota bacterium (assembly GCA_022703255.1). Classification (GTDB taxonomy): domain Bacteria; phylum Myxococcota_A; class Polyangia; order Polyangiales; family Polyangiaceae; genus JACRCQ01. Next base: position 21,450 of record JAKLDZ010000029.1, read on the forward strand.
ACGGCGCGATGCACCGTCCGGTGATGCTGCACCGGGCGATCCTCGGCTCGGTGGAGCGGTTCATGGGGGTCTACATCGAGCACTGCGGCGGGGCGTTCCCGCTGTGGATCGCGCCCGAGCAGGTGATCCTGGTGACGGTGAGCGAGAAGCAGACGCAGTACGGGCAGGAGGCGCTCGCGTACCTGCGGGGCCGGGGGATCCGAGCGGTGGCGGACCTGAGCGCGGACAAGCTCGGGGCGAAGATCCGCAACGCCCGGATGATGCGCTACCCGTACCTGGGGATCATCGGGGACCGGGAGGCCGAAGGGCGCCTGATCGCGCCTCGTTCCCGGGAAGCGGGCGAGCTGGAGCCGATGGCGTTGGAGAGCTTCGCCGACCGGATCCTGGCCGAAGCCGTGCCGGGCGGCACCCCCCCAAGCAATCCGTAGTTGATTCCGAGCCCGTTCCCGGTCCATACAGGGTCGGGCCACGGGTCCGTGGCTCTTCAGAGAGATCCAGTCCACCGAAGACGGGAGGAGGCTGTCGCCAGCCGAGCTTGAATGGGAAGACCCCCTTTTGATCCGAGACGCCAGAGAGAACCCGAGATTCGTATCAACGCGCGCATCCGCGCCGACCAGGTCCGTGTGATCGGAGCGGCCGGCCAGATGCTCGGCGTGATGACTGTCCGCGAAGCGCTGCGCCTCGCACAGGAGAACAACCTCGACCTGGTCGAGGTCAACCCGAAGGCCGAACCACCTGTCTGCAAGGTGATGGACTTCGGGAAGTTCAAGTACGAGGAGAAGAAGAAGGCCCGCGAGGCCAAACGCAAGCAGACCTTCGTCGACATCAAGGAGATCAAGCTCCGCCCCAAGACCGACGACCACGACCTGAGCTTCAAGATGCGCGCGGCGCGCCGCTTCGTCGAAGCCGGCAACAAGGTCAAGTTCGTCGTGCGCTTCCGCGGACGCGAAATCGCGCACCCGCAGCAGGCGGAGATGCAGCTCAAGTGGTTGCTCGAGCAGCTCGAGGATCTCGTCAACGTCGAGTCGCGGCCCATGATGGAAGGCCGCACGATGACGGTGATGGTCAACCCCAAGCCTCAGGTGCTGCAGAAGGTCGCGGCGGCGAAGGCCGCGCTCGAGGCAGCGCGCAAGAAGGCCGAGACGGAGGGACGCAGCGGCGCCACCGATGCCGTGACGGCCGAGGCCGCGAGGCTCGAGCAGGAGCAGAAGGATCTCGAAGCGCAGCTCGAGGCCCAGGACGAAGCGGACGAGGACGAAGACGACGACGGGGACGAAGACGCCTCGTGAGGTCGGGAGCGGACGCGGCTCCGCTCCTTGAACGGTGACCCAACATGCAAGGTCCGCTGGCACCGGGTGAGCGGCGCAGGGTTCGCGCGCCGCTCCCCTCCGCAGCCCTCATCGTGGGCGGACTGCTCTGCGCCCTCGCGCTGCTCGTCGCCATGGCCCGCAAGCTCGTCTCCCAGCTCGCCCTCGATCCCCTCGTCGTGCGCGCCCTGTGCATCACCATCTGGGTCGCCGCGTTCATGCTCGTGCGCGTCGCCCAACGCGCTTCCGCCGGTTGGAGACGCATCGCTGCCCTCGCGATCGGGCTCCCCTTGATCGTCGGCGCTACCGCCCTCGCTGTCGTCCCCGCGTGGGCCGCGATCCCCTTCGAACGAGGCTGGGGCGCGCTTGCCTCGTGGATCTTCGGCGTGCCCGGCGTGCTCGCCCTGCTGCTCAGCCGCTGGCGCGTCTCGAGCTGACACCCCCACCCCTTGGTCGATCGCGTCCGGTCTGCTACGGATCGCGGACATGCAACGTTGGGTCGTGATCGCGGCCGCTGCACTGCTCTCCATGAGCGCGGGCGCGATCACCTCACGCGTCGCGGCCGCGCCGCTCGCCCGCGTGATGGCCCGGGCCTTCGGGTGGATCGCGACCACCCTGCCGTCGGCTCCCGCTCCGACCGCGCAGCCCGCTCCCGAAGTGTACCTCCCCGCCGAGCCGCTCCCGGCCGAACCCGAACCCGAACCCTCGCCTGCCGCGACCCGGCGCGCCCCGTCCTCCGTCTCCGCGAAGCCCGAGCCTCCGCGCAAGGGGATCCTCGTGCGGCGCGCCACCGTGCGCGCCGCCGTGCGCGCCGGCATCATGCCATCGGCCGCTCCGGTGCCCGCCACCGCCGATCACCCCGCGGGCCTGCTCGTCACCGGAATCGGGGGTGCGGGGGGCTTGCGCGACGGCGACATCGTCACGCGCGTGGGGGGCATGACGCCGCGATCGATCGAGGATGTGATCGGCGTGGTCGCGGGCTGCTACAAGCACAAGACCTACTCGATCTCGGGGGAGTTCTGGCGCGACGGGGAGCGATGGAACGCGGTGGTGGAGCTGCCGCCTCCGAAGAACGAGGGGAGTGCGGA